>DNQG01000059.1 GCA_003501255.1 Candidatus Magasanikiibacteriota bacterium | reverse complement strand
GCTAAGGTCACAATTCACTATGAAATTGATAAACCGTATTTTCCGCTATCTCTATCCAGCTAAAACTACCCAGCAAATAATGGCCGAATTTAATATACCCAATAAAATTCGTTTTAAATTCGAATCCACAAAAGATGGTTGGATAATTGCGACCTCAGAGGATTTGCCAGGATTCATCACCGAAGCTAAAAATCCTCACGAATTGNNTGGGAATGCTTCCTGTGCTCTCATTACCTAATACCCTGCGCTCTTGGCGCAGGGAGGGGTTTATTAAAAATTGGTTTTGAGCTCGCTAATAAACGTCGCGGAATTCATGATAAATTTAAAACAATCTTTTCAGAAAAAGAGTTTTTTATAATGGTTCCCCGCCACAATGAACTTCATTAATGAACTTCATTGCCAAGGAGCTATCCTGAAAGAATTAGAAAAAGTTGGCGGGCAAGAATTAGTAAATCGCTTTAAATCTTTTCTTTAATTTTCAAAACTTCATCATCCCGCACATCTTCTCCGCACCTTTTTATATTTGGTCCCCTATCACTCTCTGACTAAAAAGGTATACTGTGGTAAGAAGCGTCTGCAAATTTATATGGAACAAGATAATTCACAACGTGAACACGGAGAGTTGACCGGGTATAGAATGGGAAGGCCAAAGGTGTGTTTTCCTAATGGCGGCAGAGTGCCGCTGAAAATCTTTTTACAGTTTCACTGGCGCAAGTTGGTTGTTTTGGCGTTAACCATAACATTATTTATATGGCTCATAAGGATTGGATAAAAGAAAATTGGTTTAAAGTGATTCTTGCTAAAAGTTTTCAGTCAGTGTGCTATGCTTCCGCTAAAAGGTCAACTAATACACTCCTGCGCGCCTTTACGGTATGCACAATAATCGCATTCTTTACTCGAATCTGGCAAAGTATCAGACCTAAGGCAACTGTTTAGCTTTAACAATGTTTTTTCAATCCACAAATCGTTACCAACGTATGGGATCAATTTGATATCAAACTCAAGACGTCCATCAAACGCCTCTTTATCCGCATTGCCATTGCAGTAAACAAAGTAACCGGTGTGCGAGACCTCAAACCCGTTATGGCGCAGAAGCCACTGGTAGACCTCCATTTGACGTTTATAACCGTCTTGCCACTCAGCATCCAAAGTAACCTCGCCGTCTTTGCTGGTGGCTTTGTAGTCAACCACAAAGAGCTCTCCGGTCTCCCCTTCCCAAATATCGTCCACAGCCCCAAAAATCAACAAATTGGTAGGCTCGTACAAATATTGCACGCCAACAAAATTTTCTCGCCACACGTTCATGTTATCGTGTTGAAATGGGACTGCTTTAATTTTATACGCTTTCATCAAAGGATGCCGTGTCTGTTTTGCCCGATGTACATCAAATTCTTTTTTAAGCAATCGGTCAACGGCAGAGTTAAGCGAAAAAGGAAATCCTGGCGGTCGTCCCACACCCAGCCGTCGATCAAGATAAAAACAACGCGGGCACTCCAAAAACAGATCAATTTTAGTGCGACTCACCTTGAACGGTTGCGGACTCGCCGGATCAAAAATATTTTTTTGCCGACGTGCGTTATAATATTGAGACATACTATGCTTTTTTCAGATGTTCAAAAAACTTCTTATACGTTTCAGCCAGCAACCGCGCATCTTCAAGCGCGTTATGAAACGCATAGGCGCTTTTATCAACGCCAATCATATCAAAAAAACGCTTTTTGTTCATGCTTTCCGGATCAAACCCATACCCATACAGTATAGCCGCAAAATCAATAGGAAGCCAAAAAACCGGATGCCTTTTAGGTGAGTCAAACAGTTTATACCAAAAAATGGAGTCAAACTGGTTGACATAGGCCACGCAAAAGGGCCTAGAATCCCCTATAAACGCTTTTATATGCTCCCGCGCTTCTTCTTTGCTTACCACGGGTCCACGCAACTGTGGCAACACATTTTTGGTTACCCATGGGTCCACCGGCCCCTCGTAGGCAATTTCAACATAGGACTCCTCGCCCGTATATTTTACCAAACCAACTGAAAGAAGCTCTCCCGTGCAAGCATTAAGCGAGGTGAACTCACCGTCCATGAAAACAATATTGTCTGAAAAATGATTGTATGTCATAACATTACTTATAGTACGCACGCGGCAAAAAACGCATGTCAATATATTCAAGATTATTTCTTTTTCCAGGATGGATCTCATTCCATAATCGCCTCACACTGTCCCACAGGTCTCCCCCGCTTGTTTCTATTGAAAATTTTACCACCCAAACAAGACCCCCCGGACCAACCATAAACACATTCACAAACGCTTCGTTTTCTTCTTCAAGCCAAAAATGGTGTACGCTACTCCCCTGCCCCACGATACTATTGAGGTTGCCATAGGCCATTTGCACAGCCCGCATGATCTCTGTATTCAGCGCTGATGCCTGCGTATCTGACAACATTACAATAGGAACCTCGCCAACACGTTTAAAAATTTCAGTCGCGTTGGGGAACGCTACTGTCGTGGTAGAGCCACCGCGTACAAGTTCCAAAACTTCACTTTTTTCCCTATCTTTTATTTTTTCAATCGTCAGACCGTTTGGATCAACAAGAAAAAAACCATCCTTATCTCCGCGCACTCCGGTGTGTCCTTTTTCTTTGATCATTACTGTTGCTGTGCGAGGAAAATTTTTTGTTAATGCCACCTGTTCAATGGGGAACTTACTTTTAAGTATTTCTTCCAGAGCATCCTGTTTGATTAAAAAATAATTATTACGAGGAAACACGCCAAAATATTTGCCCGAAAAATACACTTCTAGTGTGCTATCCACGTCAGCGCGTGCAATGCGCTCAAGCCCCTCCACTGAAAAGGCCCGTACGCGAAAATAAGGGGAAAAAAGCAATAAAGCCAGCCACATCACCACAAGTACACCACACACGCTCACCAGTATTTTTGTCCTTTTCCCTGAGGTTGTTTTTTGCGTATGCATTGCATTTCTACGCCATGCTGCTTCTTCCGTTTTTACCTTATGCTTGCTCTTTCTCCACCACAATAATTTTTTCAAACCAAAATTATGTTTTTTGTCAAAACGATTGGGTGTAAAAAAATATTCTTTGCGCATAAGCGCGTGTTACTTATGAACGCGGCTCTAGACGTTCTTTGCCCACAAACTCCTGCAGGAGTTTGGGCACCAACACAGAACCATCAGCTTGTTGATTGTTTTCAAGCAGTGCAATAAGAACACGCGGCATGGCGATGACCGTGTTGTTTAAAGTATGCACAAAATGTGCGGCGCCGTCAGCCGTCTTATATTTTATATTGAGACGGCGAGCTTGCCAATCAGTCAAATGGGAGTTTGAGTGCGTTTCACCGTAACTCTTGCGCGATGGCATCCATGTTTCAATGTCATACATTTTATACTTCCCCGCTCCCATATCTGCGGTACACGCATACACCACGCGATAGGGCAATTCAAGACCTTGCAAAAGCTCCTCAGCAATTCCAAGCATACGCTCAAATGCAGGGTCCGATTCTGCATGGTCTGCGCGCGTAATCATAACCTGTTCAACTTTAAAAAATTCATGCACACGGTATAATCCTTTTGTGTCTTTTCCATAACTACCCACTTCAGAACGATAACACGGCGAGATTCCGCTCACTTTGACCGGTAGATCTTTTTCTTCAAACGTCTTGTTTTGAAACATGGCGAGCAAAGACATCTCTGACGTGCCCGCCAAGTATAGCGGCTCCTGTTCGCCACCTCCTTGTGCATCTGTTTTACCGGCTTCAAGCGCCTGGTACACGTTGTCGCGCCCAAACGGAAAGTAACCCGTTCCGTACAAAGCAAACGATCTTATAAGTGTTGGCGTAATATGCAAAGAAAAACCATGCTTAATCATTGCGCGAATACCAAGCCACACAAGCCCCATGTGCATGAGTACTAATTCATTTTTTAAATAATAACCGCGCGCGCCGGAAACTTTAACACCAGTTTCAAAATCAAGCAAATCAAGCGCCGTACCCAGCTCAACGTGGTCTTTGGGCTCAAAATCAAATTGCGGCGGCGTCCCCCATGTGCGAATTTGTACGTTATCTTTGTCGCTTGCCCCCACAGGCGCATCCGGAGCCGGGATGTTGGGGACACGCAACAAAAGCTCGTCGTATTCTGTCTGAACAATATGCAACGTTTCTTCCAATTCGGCAATTTTCAATTTTATAACCTTTCCTTCACTTTTCAAACTTTCAGAGACCTCCACTCTCATGAGCTGCGCTATCTCATTGCGCCGCGCACGCAGTTCTTCAGTTTGCTGCAGTAATTTCTTGCGTTGCTCATCAAGCTCCATGATATAATTAAAATCAATCGTAATACCCTTGAGCTGCGCTGCGCGTTTATATTCCTCCAGATTTTCTTTTATCCACTGCATAATGATGTTTAATATTTTTACTGCGATATACGCCCCGTAAAACGGGCTTACTCCTCAACACACGAACGTAAAACGGTAGACGACCCTTACAACCTTCAAGAAGGTCAACGAATATTTTTTGGTCGTGACCTAGGCAAATGACGTCAGGTTTCAAACGTTTAATGACACGTAAAGGATCCTTCAGATCACCCAAAACAACAACATCAACTATTTTCAACTCACGCAACAATGCGCACCTCTGCTGTTCATTAAAGTACGGCCTCTGCCCTTTTAAGCGTTTGACCGTTTCATCACGCGCCACGAGTACCACAAGCCGCTTTCCATATCGCTTTGCCTGTTTAAAATGAGCTATATGCCCGCCATGGAGGACATCAAAGGTCCCGGTTACCAATACCGTTGCAGCCCGTGTTTTCATATATTCTGGGCGTCCCCTGTCTGCGGCCGCATAGTGGGAAACAAAATTACCTCGCGTATGGACTGCGCATCAGTATACAACATGACCATACGGTCAATGCCAATGGCAATACCACAATTAGGCGGCATACCATAAGCAACGGCATCAAGATAATCTTGATCAAACTGGTGGGCTTCTTCAAACCCGGCTTCTTCACGTTTTTTTTCTTCAATAAAACGTTTTTTCAAATCAACCGGATCATTTAATTCCGTGTAGTTATTACCGAGTTCTGAACCAAACACAAAATATTCAAAACGCTCGGCAAAACGCGGATCGCCAGCGCAACGTTTGGCAAGCGGGCACACCTCAACCGGATAATCGTAAATAATGGTTGGCTGTATGAGTGTTTCCTCAACTTTAATTTCAAATAAAAATGCGATAAGTTCACCAATACTGTGCATGGTTTCCATTTCTTCTTTTTGTTTCGCCGCAACACTAAAATCAACAATGGCTTTTTTCCCTTCTGCCACATTTTTCCACTTCAACACGTCAACATTGGCTATTTCCTTGATGCTCTCCACCATACTCATACGTTTCCACGGACGGCCAACATTAATCAGTTTGCCCTGGTAAGGCAATTGCGTAGTGCCTTTGATTTCAAGTGCAACACTTTCAAAAATACGCTCAATCAAATCCATACCGTAATGGTAATCCGTGTAAGCGGCTTGCGCTTCAAGCATGGTGAACTCCGGATTATGATCCTGATCCACACCTTCATTCCTAAACACTTTGGTCATGGAATATACTTTTTCAAACCCACCAGTTAGAAGGCGTTTGAGATACATTTCATTTGAAATAGGCAAATACACATCCAAATTCAAAGCATTATGGTGTGTTTTAAAAGGCCGCGCAAATCCCCCGCCGTATATAGGTTGCAGTGAAGGCGGTTCAACTTCAAAGTATCCATCACGCGTAAGAAAATTACGAATGGAAGCAATAAGTGCAGAACGCATCTCAAAGCGTTTGCGCACGTCTTGATTCATAAGCAAATCAAGATAACGTTTGCGGAAACGCTCTTCTTTGTCTTTCAAGCCGTGCCACTTTTCAGGCAACGGTTTTATTGTTTTAGCGAGTAGCCGCCAGCTACGCACTAAAATGGATCGCTCTCCTTTTTTTGTGACAAACGTTACGCCGCCAACTTCAATAAAATCTCCGCGATCAATGGTAGCTTTGAACTGTTCGTATGATGCTTCAGAAACCTCATCTTTACGTACCACCAACTGAACACGTGCATCGCCATCTTCCAGTTGAGCAAAAGTAACACCACCTTGCTTGCGCAATAACATGACACGGCCGGCAAGGCGCACCATTGTTTGTTCTTTTTTAAGAGCATCAAAGTCACCAAGAAATGCCGTTACGGTGTGCGTGCGGGATGTCTGCGCCGGAAAGGGATCAATACCCGCAGCGCGCAGCGTTTCAATTTTTTTAAGACGCATTTCTTCTTCGTTGATTTGATGTTCAACCATATATTATGAAATATTCATAATGGCATATTCAACCATGCCATTGGGCATTTTTACTTCTACCACATCGCCCACTGAATGCCCCAAAAGCGCCTGCGCAAGCGGTGACTCATGGGAAATAAATCCTTGTTTTGGATCTGCTTCTTGAATGCCGACAATACTAAATTCTTTTACAACACCCTTAACCTCAACACGGACCTTTGAACCCATTTGAATGGTTGAGTCAGTTTGTTTTTGCTGTATGATCTTTACATTGCGCAAGGTCTCCTCCAATTCCACTAACCGCGTTTGCGCCCATGTCATATCTTCACGAGCCACATGATACTCCGCGTTTTCCGATAAATCACCCTGCTGACGGGCTTCATCAATGCGCGCAGCAATAGCCGGAATTTTTACATTCTTGAGCTCACTATATTCTTCCTGCAACTTTTCATGACCCTCTTTGGTCAGATAGGTAATATGTTCTTCTTCATTCATACGAAACAGTACTGAAATTAAAACACCGGACAGCGGTCCAGTATTACTAAGTATACTATGATTCCTTAAAATATTCAAACCACCAGGCCAGGAAATCCCGCGCTACTGGCAATGCCGTAGCGCTGCCTTCCCCGCCCTCTTCAATAAGCACGGTAACCACTATAGTCGGATTTTTATACGGGGCATAACCCGTAAACCACGCATGAGTGTCAAAGGTATTTGACCATTGGGCAGTGCCTGTTTTGCCGGCTGAAGGCGTAGAAAGCCCTTGCAGGGCCCTACAGCTGCCATTTTGCACGCACGCGCGCATTCCCTCTTGAATTATAGCTATATTGTACGGATCAATAAAGGGTGTTGTCAAGGCATATGGTTCAACCACCTGTGTACTTTCTGAAATTGGATCAATGACTTCTTCTACAATACGCGGTCTGAAAATAGTACCGCCGTTGGCAAGAGCTGCTGTTGCGTAGGCAATTTGCAAGGGAGTAACCAAAAGATCACCCTGACCAATGGAGAGATTGTACGTATCACCAACGTACCATGGTTCATTACGCGTTTCTTTTTTCCATTCCGGCGTTGGTACCCGACCGGTTACTTCACCCGGCAGTTCAATACCCAGACGTTTCCCAAATTCAAATTTTTCCAAATACTCACCTATACGTTTTACGCCCAAACCCTCACGCGTATCTTTTCCGCCACCCACCATGTAGAAAAAAGTATTAACCGACTCGGCAAGTGCTTTCACCACATTGGTCATTCCGTGGCCGCCTTCTTTCCAATCCGGAAAAAATCTCCCGCCAATTTCAATACCGCCGGTACTTAAAAAAGATGTATTTTTTGTTATAACACCCTCTTCAAGCGCAGCAGCCGCGATAAATGGTTTAATAACCGAACCTGACGGATATACCCCGCTTATAGCTCTGTTAAACAAGGGATTATCTTCGTTTTCAGCCAGTTTTTGATAGTTCTCTTTTGAAATACCCCGTGCAAAAAGATTGCTATTAAAAGCCGGCAAACTCACCAAAGCAATAATTGATCCGGTTTGCGGGTCAATCGCGATAGCGCTGCCCCGTGCCTTGCGATTTAATGTGAGATATTGTGTGAGGATCTCTTCAAGTTTATTTTGAGCTTCTCTATCTATGGTCAATTTAATATGTTTACCGGGCTGTGGCGGCTCTTCCGCCAACACAAATTGTTCCACACCACGTGCATCAACTTCTACATATTTTTTTCCGTAATCACCTCGTAAAAAATCTTCAAACAACGCTTCAATGCCGGTTCTACCAATAAAATCAGTTGGTAAGTAACCTTGCGCATAATACCGCTCAAGTTCCTGCGGGTTTATTTTACTCTCATAGCCAACGATGTGAGACAAGCTATACGGCGTTGTGGAAGTTATTTCAAACACCGTGTCTCCGGAATCATCAAATAAATATTCACGCTGCGATTGTCTTCTGATGCCCAACCCCCTGATGTCAACGCTGTCAACAAGCATTTTTAACGCACTTTCATAATCAATGTTTTCTCTGATGGTAATTTCTTCAAAACGATATTGTTCAAATGAATTTATGGTCGCCGTCAAATCTTCTTCAGGAACCTGGATAACGCGGGCTATTGAACGTAAGACGTCTGTTCGTTCCTGCGCGACACGCGGTAGATCACCCGGAGATATGGTAATTGAAAATGTGGGGATATTTTCAACTAATTCCTTGTTCTTATGGTCAAATATTTTTCCTCGTTCTGACACGAGCGGACGTATGCGTACTCTATTCCCTTCGGCGAGCGCTCTATATTCATCACCGTGTATGAGTTGGACCTGCATAATCCGCCCCAACACAACGGCCAAAAAAATTACTACGATTATAATCGCCCCGATGCATTTTTTTTGTGTAAACAAGTTGCTTAAAAATTCTTTACTGCGAGGCAATTCCCAAGCACCACCCACCCCTTTAAGCGCGGTGAAGGACTCTTCATACCACTCAAACAGAGGGCTATATTTTTTTTTATGCCACATACCATTTAACGCCTTACATATTCCGGCCGGGCTAACCTGTAAAAATGACGGACCAAAAAATATACCAGAAACAGCACACCCGTGCTCATCACAAATTCCCAAGATACATGGACCAATTCAAAAAATAAAGAGACATCAGCAAAGGTTCCGCTAACGAGAACACTAAGAAATAATAAAATAACCCTGTTACTCACCAAAATAATGAGGAGCGTAGTTGCTAAACTGATAAATGAAAAATTAGTCAAAAATCGTTGAAATACCATGTGCCCGATAATTGCTGATGCAACAAGGGCAAACGTGAGCACGCCAAAAGGTGTGAGCGCGTAAAGTTCCAAAATAAAAGCAACAATAACGCTATACCACATGCTGGCGGAAAGCGGCGCAAAAAAAAGCAAAAACGTCAAAATAATAAAAATCACGTGAATTTGGTTATAGGGGAAATTGAGCAATGTTTTTTGTGAAATAAAAATAACCGTTGAAATCAGAACAAGTGCAATAATCCCTACAGCGCGCACGATACTATACATCATAATGCATCCACGGTTACTACGGAAACGATAATGAGTTTTTGATAATCAAGAGGAACCCGTATAACACCGCGTTGGAATGGTTGATAACTTTCCCGTGTTATGGTTTCAAGCGAACCTACCACCAAACCGCGGGGCATATATTCTTCAAGCCCGGAGGTAATAACCGTGTTACCTTCCGATAATTCTTCACTTTGGGGGATATGAGTCACTTGTACGGAAATGCCAAAACCACCTTCGGCGATGCCGATACTTCTATCTTTGTTCAAAACTGAAACTGCAACTCGGCTCTTTGAATCATTAAGCAAACGTACAACTGATGAAACTTCATTGGCTTCAACCACTTTGCCCACAAGTACGCCCTCACCGGCCACAACCGCTTGCCCGACTGCAATTGCATCACGTGTGCCACAATCAAGAATGACACCGCTTGTCCGTTCCTCTATTGTCTCACCAACCACATTACAGGTTACCCACCGATAATTCTCATGTTGTCTGAAAAAATTAAGCTGTTTTTTTAATTCTTCATTTTCAACCAGCAGCACTGCGCTTGTTGCTTCCAAATGTTCCAACTGGTTTACCCTGCTTTGCAGCTCTTCAAGGCGGGCGACTAACTCTTGCGTGCTTGAAAATGTTTCAGTCAATGTACGAATTTTTACGTTTTGTTTATATACCACATGAATAAGCGGGTTGATGATGCGTAAACCGGTTCGTTCAACCCATCCTATGGCACCAATATAATGCAAAACAACAAGCATCACAAAAAATATGACAAAAACGAACACGGTCATTCTGTTGTTTCCTTGCATACGTAACAAACTTACTTGCGAACACTTTCAGTGGCCGGGGGCAGTGCCACTTCTTTAAGAAGCTTCATATTATCAAGCAACAAACCAACGCCGCGTACAACACAGGTCAATGGATCATCCGCGATACGAACCGGAATTTTAGTGTGTTCGGCAATGATTTTATCAATACCGCGCAACAATGAACCGCCACCGGTTAGGAGCATGCCTCGTTCATGAATATCAGCCACGAGTTCCGGCGGTGTTGCTTCCAGTGTTGTTTTTACAGCTTCAATAATAGAACGCACCGAGCGCGCCAGAGCTTCACGGACTTGCTCATCTGAAATAGCAACCTCCTTGGGCAATCCCGTGAGCAAATCACGTCCTCTCATAGGGTATTCTATACGTTCAGGAAGCGGCAACGCCGAACCAATATGAATCTTGATATCTTCAGCATGTCCTTCACCCAAAAGCAAATTAAATACATCACGCGCATACTGTACAATATTTTTATTCATTTCATCCCCTCCTGTATTAACTGAACGCCATTCCACAACGCCGCCCAATGAAATGACGGCGATCTCGGTTTTTCCGGCTCCAATATCCAGAATCAAATTGCCAATAGGATCTTCAATGGGCATACGCGCTCCAATGGCTGCCGCCATGGGTCCCTCAATAATATAGGTCTCGCGGGACCCGGCTGCACGAGCCGCGTCTTCAATGGCTTTTTGTTCCACTTCTGTTATTTCAAGTGGCGCGCTCACCACAATACGCGGGCGCGGCGCAAAAGTAAAACCCCCTTCGTGCACCTTGTCAATAAAATACTTGATCATCTTTTCCGTCACTTCATAATCAGCAATAATCCCGTGCACAAGCGGACGCACGGTCTGAATATGAGCCGGCGTTTTGCCGATCATTTCTTTTGCTTCGTTACCCACGGCCAAAATCTGATCTGTGCGCGTATTAAAAGCAACAACCGACGGTTCGTTAATGATAATGCCTTTGTCCACGGTGTACACAAGTGTGTTGCCTGTTCCCAGGTCAATGGCAATATCTTTACTTAATTTTCCGAATACATAATTAAGCATACACTTTTTTGCGCTGCTTTCTTAAAAGTACAACTGACTGTTATTTTGATAACGTACGCACAAGCTCACCCACATCTACCAATATTGTTTCATCACTACGGCGTTTTTTTAGTTCAACACTACCCTGTTTGAGTGTCCTTTCACTGACCACAACGCGGTATGGTATGCCTATTAAATCGCTATCAGCAAATTTTGCGCCAGCTGACATGTCCCGGTCATCATACAAAACATCTACAGCACTTTCATGCAAGGCAGTGTACAAAGCTCCCGCCGTGCTGATAACCGCCTCGCTTGACCCTAACGCCACTATATGAACTTTAAATGGTGCCACGGTTTCCGGCCATATAATCCCCTTTGTATCATGGCTGGCTTCAACAACGCTGCCCATAACACGGGACGGGCCAATGCCATAACACCCCATGATAACGGGCTGTTCTTTCCCCTGCTCGTCAGCATAACGCAAGCCACACGGTTCACTGAAGCGGGTACCAAGTTTGAAAATATTACCAACTTCAATGGCTTTCAATTCCTGACGATCGCCACCGCATGAAGGACACGCATTGCCCTCAACAATTTCTTTATTTTGATGCCTGCCGCACGCGGAGCAACTGTATACAATATCTTCACCGCTGTCTGTTGGCATTTGAAATTCATGGCTGTATTTTGAAAACGAACCGCCGGATGCCTCAACCACAAGCGCCGGAATACCGCAACGCTCAAATACACGACTGTACGCCTGCAACGCTCTCTCATAAAAAGCATCCAGGTCATGAGTGTCGCGGTGGAAACTGTACAGGTCTTTCATGTTAAACTCGCGACCGCGCAAAATGCCGGATTTAGCGCGTGGTTCATTTCTGAATTTGGTCTGCATTTGGTACAAAGCAAGCGGTAAATCCTTGTGTGACGATACAAAGCGCGCAACAAGTGGCGTAATGATTTCCTCGTGGGTCCACCCCAAACCATAATCCTGGCCACCATGGCCTTGTGTTTTGAACATAACATCCTCATTCCATCGTCCAGTTTGTTCCCATGAAGCCCGCGGATGCAAAGCGGGCAACAATAATTCCTGACCACCTATAGCATTCATTTCTTCACGTACAATATTCTGAATTTTGTAAAGCACACGTAAACCAAGCGGCAAATATGAATAAATACCTGCAGCCAGCTTATCAACAAAACCGGCGCGCATCAAAAGTTTTGCGTTGATGCTTGTTTCATCTTTGGGATCTTCAACACGCGTTTTTCCAAACAGGAATGATTGTTTCATAAGTTTTTTTGCACCTTTGGCACATGTATGTATGAAATAAAGAAAAATTCAATAAAGAGAAGCAGCAACAACAGAAGGAGTAAAATCCACCAGCGGAAAAAATCCTGACTTTGCAAAAATAATCCGCCGCATAAGAAACTTGCAAACAACACTCCTTGCCTGAATGTCTTGCGAACATTTCTGAAAATTACCTCATCCTGTTTCAGTATCCAGACACGCACAGCAAATCCAACTACCGCAAATGTTCCCACGAGCGCCAAAAAAAGCGTTGCGTAAAAAAATAAAAATACTAAAAAAGTGCCTGCGGCCGGGTCAGTGGTTTTTAACACCAAGAACCAAGCGGCCCAGCACAAAAAAGTACCGAGAGTCATCGCGGCAAGATACTGCCTCAGGGTCATAATCAAGAGAACGAATAAAGATTGAGCGCTTGCGCTCTATCTTTTGAGCGAACGCAGATTATATGGTAATCCATATAATCAAGTACATACGTAGTTTAGCAGGTTTCGCGATACAAATCAATGGCCTTTTTTAGAGCAAATAGCGAATTCTTTCCACAGCCCGTTCCCCTGCCATATCATTGATTTTTTCAAGGATTTTTGCTTCATTAAGCTTGATTTCTTGAGCAAAGGTTGAACTTCTGCATGAAACCGTCAGTGTTCTGTTTTTAAAATACAAGGGCCTGACATCACGCTGCGAATCAGGGCCAAAAAAACCAAGCAGGGCCTGCTCCGCGGCGCTGACGACACTGGCCGCTTCAACTTGCTTCCCAATACCGGCTTTTTTTATGGAATGCGGAATGAGTTTTTTAAGCGATTCCATAGTATTACTTCAATAAACGTGATGGACAAATATCTTTATAATCGCAATGCGGACAAATGATGGGCGACGGTGTTGCTGTAAACATGCTTGTACGCAGTGCGTTAATATAGGTTTCAATTTTTTCTTCAAATGCGTTTAATTCCTCCGGTGTTGCAATGAATGATTGTGTAGTACCATTTTCAAGATAATATAAGGTTAATTTCCGTGCCGGGCCTAACGCTTTCAGCGCAGGCACGCGTTGTGCCGCCAATTGATAAATAAATAATTGTTCCTTGTCATCATAACTTAAACTCTCTTTGGGCTGACCGGTTTTATAGTCAACAATCTCTATTCCATCTTCACACACGTCAATACGGTCAATGCGGCCGCTCAACAGATGCGTGCCAATGTTTACTTTAAAGGACTGTTCCAATGAAATCGGCACGTGCCATTCACTTTCTGAATGTTTTTTATAATAATTACGAAGAATCACCTTGCCTTTCTCAAAGTAATTCTTTTTTTCATCTTCATCCCTATACCAATCATCGTGCCACGATTCCGTATAAAATGCAAGGAGGTCATCCAGTGTAGGAACACGCACACTACCACTCGCTTGTGGTTTATCCGCGGGTTGACTCGGCCCAAAAAGGTCTGCTTGGTGAGCATTATTGAGTTCTTGTATACGTTTGTAAAAACGCTCTAGGGTGCTGTGCATTGCCTGGCCAAAGCTGAAATAAGGTTTACCGGACACTGGTATTTTTATGAGATGCGCGTATTTGTATTGCAACGGGCAGGCGGCGAACGTTTTAAATTGCGAAAAACTGTAAACAGATGGCACATGCCACGGATTTTGTTCCACCGTAACACCGGCAGGGGCATGCTGGCGTGTAATGTCATCTGTGCGTTGCGGTCCTTCTTTTTCATGCGTCACTTCTTTGAATCCGGCCTCAATAAGAAAACGCGATGGTTTATGCGCACGTTTACCACCGTAGGAGCGCGCTGCAGTAAGCGTGAGCGTTTTTTTTGCACGTGTCACGGCAACATAAAAAAGGCGACGTTCTTCTTCCATGTGCGGATCACCCTCCGGCAGTAATTCTTTGACCAATGCATCCGGAATGGCGATGGGCTCCGCGCGTCTGTTTGTGGGAAAACGTTGTTCCACCACGTTGGCAACCACGACGTGATCAAACTCAAGTCCTTTTGCTTTGTGCGCGGTAAGCACACGCACGCTATCCCCGCCAAATTCAGCAGATGCCAGTGAACCTTCATCTCCTGCTTCCAAAATATATTGGTGATATTCTAAAAATCGTTTTACGGTTTGTTCTGCTGTCCGTTCTTCAAACATAACCACATCATCAAGAAAAGAACGCACAAATTCAATTTGTTCAAGCCAATATTTTTCACCTGCTGCCTCTTTACGCGCCAGTAACGCCATATACCCTGTTTCTTCAAAAAAATAATACAACAACTGGCTGGGTTTTTCAGTTTTGGCACGTTGCGCGTATGCTTCAATAAGATGAACAATAGTGCTGGCAACTTTTTTTCCCTGCTCACTCAAACTCCATTGTGAATTTTGCTTGAGCACAAACCAGAGTGACCAATTTTTTCGCTTGCTTAATTGCATTATTTCCTGAATATCCGCAAAAGACATTTCAAACACCGGATAGTTCATCAAACGGTACAACGCAGCGCTTTCATGATAGCTGTCCATTGTTTTGAAAAAGGCCAGAGCATCAAGTACAATATTCTGACGATACAAACCGCGCGCCGCCATAAACTGCACCGGAATGCCACGTGCACGCAAGGCGGTTACAAATGGATCAGCGTGAGCATTAGCGCGCACGAGTATTGCACAATCACCCCACGCACAACCTGTTTCTGCATGTAGCGCCACTATACGTTCGGCAACCTGACGTGTTTCATCTTCAAGCGTGGATGCGTGGATAAAAGAAATAACGCCCGGCGTTTCTGAGGATGCTTCCAAATGCTTGTTAAGGCCTTCCAGTTTTGCTTCCAAACGGTCAGGGTTATTATTCTGAATGACCGTGTAGGCAATATCCAAAATGTTTTGAGGCGAACGGTAATTGCGGGTTAGCACCACTTCTTTGGCATGGGGGAAATCTTTTTTAAACTGTAAAATGTTGGAAACCGACGCCCCGCGAAATCTGAAAATGCTCTGGTCATCATCCCCGACTACGGTTAGCGCACTGCCACCGGCTACAAGCATCTTAACGAGTTCATACTGTGCCCAGTTGGTATCCTGAAATTCATCAACCAAAATATGCGTATATTTTTTTTGATAGCGAGCAAGCACTACGGGCCGCTCTTTAAATAAACGAATCAAATAATATATGAGATCACCCAAATCCAACGCACCATTATCCAACAACAACTGGTTGTACACATGATAAGCGTTGGCAATTTCTTCCAAACGCTTTGTTTCTTGTGCCACAAATTCAGCCATATCCCCGTCCAAACGCACATTCTGCGCATAATCTACATATTCTTCCGGTGAAATCAATTCATCTTTACATCTGCTAAAGTGCTTTAAGAGCGCATGAATAAATTTGGTGGGGTTTCCCAGCGGCCGATAATAATCAAGATTAAATTTTTTTAAATTCTGGCGTACAAGCATCCACGCTTGTGTTTCATCAAGCAGTTTAAACTGGTGTGGCAATCCCATTTCAAGGCCATGCTGTTCAAGCAGGCGCTGCGCAAACGCATGAAATGTTGAAATGGATAAATCCAGATAGCCAAAGGGCAATAGTTTATCTACACGCTCCGATAGTTCTGCAGCGGCCTTTTCCGTAAAGGTAATGGCCAAAATATTTTCCGGCTGTGCATTACCTTGATGTATCAGATATGCTATTTTTTCGGCGATAACGGTTGTTTTACCGGTCCCAGCGCCGGCAATTATAAGAAGCGGGCCGCTGATATGTTCTATGGCGGCCTGCTGCTGTTCATTGAGTGCTTTAGTTGATGGTAGTTGTAGTGCGTTAAAGGCCATCGTTTGAATTATCTTCTTCCTCGTCTACGCGCAACTTTAATACGTGATAATGACCGTTCAAGTGCGGCTTGAATCGTAGCAAATTCAACATCATTAACAAAATCCTGCTTTTTGAGCAGTTCTTCCGCGTGTTTCCGGGCCGCTTCTGCGCGTTCTATATCAATTTCTTCTGCGCGTTCTGCGGTATCAGCCAGTACTACCACGTTACTTCCGGAGCGTACTTCCACAAAACCGCCGGATACTGCCATGGCCAGCTCTTGTCCATCTTTTTTAAATCGCAATTCTCCCCCTTTCAAAATTGAAACAAGGGGGATATGGCCCGGAAGAACGGTTATTTCACCGTCCTGCGTTGGGATGCTGACTTCCGTTATATCACTATCATACACCACCCGCTCAGGAGTTGCAATTTTGAAGTGGATATTTTGTGTCATACTTCTACTTCTTCTTTACATCGTCAATGGAACCCTTCATATAAAACTCTTGTTCCGGCACAGCATCATACTCGCCGTCAAGAATCGCCTTAAAGCCCTTAACTGTATCTGTGCGTTTCACGTAAATACCAGGAGAGCCGGTAAACTGTTCGGCCACAAAGAACGGTTGGGACAAAAATTTTTGAATTTTGCGCGCGCGTGCCACGGTTAGACGGTCTTCATCAGACAATTCCTCCATGCCCAAAATAGCAATGATGTCCTGTAAATCCTTGTAACGCTGCAATACTTGCTGCACACCACGCGCTACTTTGTAATGTTCTTCACCTACAATATTGGGATCAAGAATAGTCGATGTTGAGTCAAGCGGGTCAACAGCAGGATAAATACCAAGCTCTGACAGCGCGCGGTTCAATACAACCGTTGAATCAAGGTGAGCAAACGTAGTCGCCGGCGCAGGGTCAGTCAAATCGTCAGCCGGAACATATACGGCCTGCACTGATGTAATAGAGCCCTTGGCGGTTGAGGTGATGCGCTCTTGCAGTTCACCCATTTCCGTGGCAAGCGTTGGTTGATACCCCACGGCGCTGGGCATACGGCCAAGCAATGCAGAGACCTCTGAACCTGCCTGGGTAAAACGGAAAATATTATCAACGAAAAGTAAAAGGTCGCGGCCTTCTTCATCACGAAAATATTCAGCCATGGCAAGCGCGGTCAACGCAACACGCGCACGCGCTCCGGGCGGCTCATTCATTTGGCCAAACACCAGTGCTGTTTTTCCCAGCACGCCCGACTCTTTCATTTCATGGTATAAATCATTGCCTTCACGAGTACGCTCACCCACGCCGGCAAACATGGAATACCCGCCGTGTTCTGCCGCAATATTGCGGATCAATTCTTGAATGACCACGGTTTTCCCCACACCTGCGCCGCCAAACAAACCCACCTTACCGCCTTTAACAAACGGACAAATAAGGTCAATGACCTTGATACCTGTTTCAAATACTTCTGTTTTGGTTGACTGATCAACAAATGTGGGCGCTTCCCGATGAATAGGATAGGTTTTTTTTGCTTTAAACTCTTTTCCGCCATCAATCACAGCACCGGTTACATCAAACATACGGCCAAGTGTTTCTACGCCAACCGGTACTGAAATGGGAGCTCCTGTGTCCGCTACTTCCTGACCGCGCATAAGACCATCGGTGGTAGACATGGCAACCGTACGCACGATGCCGTCACCCAAATGTTTTTGTGTTTCTAAAATCAACGTCTTACCGTCAGGCATTGCTGTTGTCAACGCATTATAAATCGCGGGTTGATGACCTGCTTCAAAACGGACATCCACCACCACACCAATGACCTGTGTTATTGTTCCTTTTTTCATAGATTTTTTCACTGTGCTAAAGCCGCCGCGCCTGCGCTGATTTCCGCAAGCTCGCGGGTGATGCCCGCTTGACGTGCTTGGTTAAACGTAAAGGTTAAATCATCAATCATGTCGCGCGCCGAATCAGATGCATTGCGCATGGCCATCATGCGTGAAGAATGTTCTGATGCAGCTGATTCCAGCAACGCCTGGTATACTTGTGTTTCCACCAAACGTGGTAAAACAGTGTTCAACACTTTTTCAGGGTTTGGTTCAAAAAGATATTCACTCATTGCAAGAGGCGCGTTCTGCGTTCCGCCCGTGGTTCCGTTCAAAAGCTCCTCAACATTGGTCTGTGTTATAGGCAACAATTGGCGAATGGTCGCCTTTTGCTCTATAGCCGATACAAAATCAGTATACACAAGCACCACGGTGTCATAAGCACCTTTCTCATACTCATCAATAACAATGCGCGTCAGTGATAATGCATCGGTAAAAGAAGGCGTGTCCGACATTTTGTCAAACGCCGCCAGCAGGGGCACATCACGTTTGCGCATATATGCAATGGCTTTTTTGCCTACTACGAGCGATGTGAGCGCGGGCGTTTCTCCCTCATGCGCCGCAAAACGTTCCGGGTTGGCGATGACTAATTTTGATTTTTTAATAATATTTACATTGAAACCACCACACAAACCGCGGTTAGAGGTCACCATGACCATAAGAATATTTTTTACCGGGCGTACCGCAAGCAACGGGTGCGGTTTGCGCGCGCGCGCGGACAAATTAACCATAAGGTCACGCGCAATAGTTGCGTAGGTACGTGTTCCCACTGCGGCCTCAACCGCTTTGCGCATTTTTGAAGCAGCAACAAGTTCCATCGCTTTAGTGATTTTGCGCGTGCTTTTTACTGACTTGATGCGTCGTTTTATTATGCGTGTTGAGACGGGCATAGCACCTCTTATTTCTTGTATTCCCCTAGTGCTTTCTTTAATTTTGGCTCGGTTTTTTCCCAATCTTCTTTCACCACGGCCTCAAGTACATCTTTTTTTGATTTATCCAAAAAGTCATGCAAGCCCTTTTCCCATACGCTTACTTCTGCAACCGGCACAGCATCCAAAAAACCACTGGTCACCGCATACAAAATGGCAACTTGGTGCGCCACGGGCATGGGTTCATACTGTTTTTGCTTCAAAATTTCAACAATACGACGGCCGCGTTCAATTTGTTTGCGCGTCGCTTCATCCAGGTCAGATGCAAACTGCGCGAATGCTTCCAGTTCACGAAATTGCGCTAATTCCAAACGTAATTTACCGGCAACTTTTTTCATAGCTTTAATTTGTGCTGAACCACCCACGCGCGAGACAGACAAACCAACATTCAAAGCTGGTCTGATACCTTTATAGAACAAATCTGTCTCAAGATAAATCTGACCGTCCGTAATGGAAATGACGTTGGTTGGAATGTACGCGGATACATCACCAGCTTGGGTCTCAATAATAGGTAATGCGGTCAGCGAGCCGCCGCCAAAATCTTTGTTCAACTTGGCCGCGCGTTCAAGCAAACGCGAGTGCAAATAAAAAACATCGCCCGGATATGCTTCACGACCTGGCGGACGGCGGAGTAACAACGAGATTTCACGGTATGCCCACGCATGTTTTGACAAATCATCATAGACCACCAAAACATCTTTGCCTTGATCCATAAAATATTCACCGAGTGCACAACCTGCATACGGCGCAATAAAGTTAAGCGGCGCAGGGTCAGAAGCGCCTGCCAAAATCACAGTTGTATATTCCATGGCACCTGTTTCTTCCAATTTGGCAACAATTCTTGCGATTTTTGATTCTTTTTGACCAATGGCCACATAAATACAAATCATGTCCTGGCCTTTTTGGTTAATAATCGTGTCAATGGCAACAGCGGTTTTACCGGTTTGACGGTCGCCAATGATAAGCTCGCGCTGCCCACGGCCAACCGGAATCATGGAATCAATGGCTTTAATGCCGGTTTGCACGGGTTGGTGCACGCTTTGACGCGTTATAACGCCGGGTGCGATTTTTTCAATAGGATAAAATGTTTTGTGTGGAATTTTTCCTTTCCCGTCAACCGGTTCGCCCAGTGGATTAAGTACGCGACCGACACATTTTTCATCCACCGGAATGGACAAAATACGCTTGGTACGCTTTGCGGTGTTGCCTTCTTTGAGCGTCTTGTAATCACCCAACACCACAACACCGACTGATGTTTCTTCCAGGTTCAGCGCAACGCCATACGCGCCATTTTCAAACTCAATCATTTCAGAATATTGGCACTGTAATAAACCGGAAACGCGTGCAATACCATCCCCCACTTCAACCACGGTCCCTACCTCTTCAATATTGGCTTCAACAGGGAGTCCTTCAATTTGTTTTTTGAGTTGTTCTATCAGTTGATTTTTTGCCATATAGTGTAATCAATATTCTGCGTTTAATGCGTGTTTCCATGTGTTGAGGAGCGAATGAACTGTAGCATCCAACACCGTATCGCCGTATCGCGCAAGTACGCCACCCGCGAGTTTCTTGTCTTCATGCTCTATGGTCGCAGCGTCCTCATGGACCTCAAGTTTTTCTCGCAAGGCATCTATAATTTTTCGCGGCACGGTACGCGCTGCGGTAATGTGGAGTGCGGCGTCATCATGCTTTTTTTGCATAACTTTCCCAAGCTCTGCAACGATACCGGACATGAGTGCTGTGTCACGGCGCGCTTGCACAACATTCAAAAATTCTTTAAGTGTTTTTTCAAGCGCTACGCCTTTTTTGTCATGCGCCACATCATACAAAAGCTCGGCATACTGCTTTGTGTTTAATCTCATATCTGTTCAATCATTTTTTTTACTAATGCCGCGTCCTTTTTTTCATCTAATTTTTCTTCCAGAATTTTTTCAACCGTAGCAACAACCACCGCAACCATTTCTTCTTTTATTTCTTTGCGCATCTTTTCTTTTTCTTCTTTAATACGGTTACGAGCTTCCGCAATAACACGTTCAACTTCATTATGCGCCTGCTGTTTAGCAAGCCCCACAATTTCATTTGCTTTTACCTGCCCATCAGCCACCATGGTATTGGCGCGCGCTACGGCTTCATCAACTTTTTTGGTATATGCGGCTTCTGCCATTTCCATGTTTGTCTTTGCTTTTTTGGCATTTTCAATACTCTCATCAATCGTTTTTTTGCGATCATCCAAAACCTTGGTAATAGGCCTAAATGCAAATCGCCATAAAATAAAAAAAATAATACCAAAATTTATAAGTTGCGCAATAAATAATTTGAGATTCAGACCAAGCGAACCAAGCACACCTTCCGGCGCGCTTTCCACTGCGGCCTCTGCCACGTCTTTTGCCGCGTATGCGATATCAATTAACATACAATACTTAGAGTTAATATAGGTATAGGGTGGAGAGCACACTCTCAAACCCTACGCTTTATCACCCTAGAGCGTAAAGACAACCACCAAGGCGTAGATGGCAATGGATTCAGCAAATGCAGCGCCCAAAAGCATGGGAACAAACACCTTGCCGGTTGCCTCCGGGTTGCGACCAATGGCTTCCATGGCTTTTGCCACGAGCATACCAATGGCAAGAGCAGGTCCAAGACCGCCTATGGCGATGGTAATACCTTTAATCAAGATACGTGCGACTTCTGGTTCCATAGATAATGGTTTAGTAATTAAAGTTGTTTATTAATGTTCTTCCGCGCCATGCGGGTCTGTAGTGGCGACCGTCAAATACACCAGTGCCAACATGGTGAAAACCGTTGCTTGTATAATACCAACCAATAATTCAAGACCCATAAAGGGTAATGGTACCACAAAGGCGATAATACCGCCAATAACTGTCAGGAGTACTTCACCGGCAAATACATTGCCAAACAAACGCAGGGACAGTGAAACCATTTTAGCAATTTCTGAAATTATTTCAAGCAACCCCACACCCAGATCAATAATGCCAGTCAAAATATTGATGCCACCTTTACGAAATGATTTCCACAGCGTTCCCAACTGAATAAATTTGTTGGCGTGTTTGAAAAAACCAATGGTGATAATACCAACCACATGTGAAAATACCACAGCAAGAACGGCCATAGCAAGCGTCATGTTCAGGTCTGCGTTGGCCGGACGCAACAACGGGATGAGCTCAAGTTCACCCTGATGCATTTGCCATAGGCCAATGGAACCGGTGCCTGGCATCAAACCAATCCAGTTTGAAAATAAAATAAACAAAAAAAGCGTTCCTACAAACGGCAGAAAACGCTCTGATTTTTTTCTGTCTCCGGTAACTTGGTCAAAAAAACCAAGCATAAACTCAAATACCCATTCCACAAAATTCTGAAATTTACCCGGACGTTTTTTAATAGTGGTTTTGATTGCAACGCCCACCACCACAAAAAAGAGAACCGCTATCCACGCGTTGATCATGGAATTAGTCACCGGCAATCCCGCGATATGAAATAATACTTCAGCTTGAATTGGTGGTAGCGTCATAGTTCTTTCTTGTCCTGTATTTTTTGTGTGTCTGATTTTGTGCCAAGCGACTGGTATTCTTTTCCGTACTGTGTTGCCTTGCGTTTAATCATGAACGCAGAGAGCACAAATGCAAGTATGAATCCCGTGATTAAAAGCCATGGTTTTGTTCCCCATTTTGTATCCAGATATTTTCCTATGAATGCAAGTACAACAATGGGCACGGCTATAGTTGCTCCAAAATCCGCAATTATCCGTAAACTTAGCACAATATATTGTCTGTCTTTTGACTCAAGAGCCATACAAGAGCGCATATAGTATATGGTTTTTTGGCTTTAAAGTCAATAAAAAAAATGGTTGTTTTATCCCCATTGTGTTGATACTGGCGTTTTTTGGCTTTGTAGGGTATTGGCCTAGAATTGATTTGACCGTTGTGTTAGTTGTATCAAAAAGATCCTTATTCAATGGAGGCCTTAACTTATTACTCTCAAAATATCGATCTTCAAACAAACAATGCGAAGCACCTGCTCCAAAAATTATAAGCGGTTTGATTTTTTGTATTTCACCTAACATAAATTTACTCCTACCCCACCATCCACTTTTCTATTAAGCTATAGTTCCCCTGCCGACGTTTGAGCTGCTGCCGACGCTCTGCAATATGCCGACGTAATTTTAAAAATGTAAAAAACTCGCGCAACAAATACGGCTCTGCAAATAAAATGTATATAAAACTTTTTACTTCATACCACGTGGTGGCTGCGAGCACATCAGAAGAATAATCACTGTTAATATATTTGAACAAAATAATGTGATGATTGAGCCATGACCATGCTTTTGTTTGCTTATTGCGGCCTATACGTCCGCGAATAATGCCTACCAGACCGTTGCCCGCCCCGCTCGCAGTCAGTGCGCGGTCATGGTATGCAACCGCGCGTGGCACATATAATGCTTTCCATCCTGCCCATTGCAAACGATATGCCAGATCAACATCTTCTTTGTACATAAACATGAGTTCGTCAAAATACTCGCGTTCGCCACGCTCATTCAAAAACGCAACATCTTCCAGCGCGCTGATGCGATACATTCCGACTGTTCCGGAAACGCCAAATACCTCTTCCTCCTTGTCATACTGTCCGTGATCTATTTCCCCTTCTCCACGATTGGTAAACCTGTGTTCGCGACTGATAGCAAGTCCGGCTGAATCAATAAAATTTGTTTTACCATCTGTATCCACAAGCGCAAAATTCCATTTTTTTAATTTGCAGATAGCTGCGCCAGCTTTGGGGTCTTTCAACATGCTGCCCACAACTTCAGAAATGACATTGCTTTCAAGTTCCACATCACAGTTGAGCGCGGTATAAAACTCGGCCTTATCCTGCACGGCCTGGCGCATTAAATAATTGTGGCCTTTGGCAAAGCCTGTGTTTTGCGTCACGCGCTGTATGGTGACGTCCGGATAATGCGCGCGAATATAAGCCACGTCTTCATTGTCCGCATTGGCATTATTATCCAATGCGTACAATTGTACATTGCGATAATCCTGCCGCTTTACGCTTTCCAAAAATCGTGGCAAATATTTTCTTGATTCATATAAAAGAAAACCAACGGCAATGAGGGGCGAAAGCGATGTTTGTGTTTTAATTTTGTCCGCTGGTTGCTGGCGGCTACGAATTGCCGACGCAGCATCAACTAATGACTCATTGGTTCCCGCATCAAACCACGGCTCTTTCAAAAATGATGCTTGCACGCCACCGGCTTCAATGTATTTATTATTCAAATCTGTAATTTCAACTTCACCGCGTTTTGACGGTTTGAGTTCTTTAATATATCCAAATGCTTTGCTATCATAAATATATGCGCCAATCACAGCCCAATTTGACGGTGGGTTGGTTGACTTTTCAATAATACGTTTAACTTTTGTGCCATCTAAATCGGCGATTCCGGAACGCTCGGGATCAGGAACTTGTGTTAAAAAAATATGTGCGCCACCCTTAAAATTTTGTACGGCTTCTGATAAATCATCCAAAATAATATTATCGCCCAGCAAAACCATAAAATCGTCATCACCCACAAACGGCTCAGCCAATCCTGCCGCATAGGCAAGTCCGCCTGCTGTGTCTTGCACGCGGTAGGTAAAGTGCGCGTTAAACTCCGTGCCAGAGCCCAAGAGCTGCGCAAAAGCACCGGCGTGATCTTTGCCGGGTAAAATGAGAATATCAGTAATACCCGCCTTGAGCATTGTCTCAATGGGGTAATAGATCATTGGTTTGTTGTACACCGGCAGCAGATGCTT
>DNQG01000054.1 GCA_003501255.1 Candidatus Magasanikiibacteriota bacterium | reverse complement strand
GGTTTTCAGTATGCATGGCGTGATCTTTATGCCTCTGGTTCGGTATACGGCAGAAGAATAATTGTTGAAACGGGAACTGCTGCAGCCCCGGGTTTTGCTTTTGCTAGCAATACTGCCACTGGTTTAATAGTGGCCGGAAGCAGCGCAAGCGAACTTAGTATCGTCCTTAATAGTAATGAATTTTATACGTTTAGTACCAATCAGATTGAGCCGGCAGGTAATTCAGAGCATTCATTAGGCAAATTTAATAACGCATGGAGCAATCTCTTTGCATCCGGCACGCTTTACGCTGCCAGCTCTACGTATTACAACAATGAAGCCACTTCAACTATTTATGCAAAATCGGCAGTATCAGGGCGTGGCGGGGCTATCATCTTGGAAGATAGCGATGGATCAGGATGTACTGCAATTAACGTAAATAATGGCGTGATGAACGCGGTGACAGTTACCTGTCCGGATTAATACAGTTGGCTTGCTTTTTTATTTTTTTTGTGTTATAAAGGTAGTAGCTTCAGATAATGAGGAGGAAGAGATGAGGGAAGTTCTTTACATCGTCGTCGGTGTGTTTCTTTTTGCGTGCGCTGACTACAAAGGCAGCGCAACGGACGCAGGTGAGTCAACGCCAAAACCGTCCGATTTTGTTCTGCGTTTGCCTGGCGCAACGGTGGGTCCTGAAGGCCAACCGTACGGCTACGATGGTGGTGGCGATGAGCCCGTGGTTACCCCCACGCAGGAAGACACGGCTACGGAGCAGCCAACGCCGCTTATGACGGTGACGGTCACTGTTACTGGAACGCCGTCCGCATCACCTTCTGCAACTCCAAGCCCCGTGCCGGAGATGCAGCCGGCAACATCATTGGATGGTGTCGCGTTTGGGTGGGATGTGTTGCCGCTTGATCCCATGCCTCACCATGTGACGGCTATGGTCTTTTTGCCGGTTTCGGAGGGGAATCCCTGGGAAGTGTTGCTTTTGACCCAGCGTGAAGGAATATGGCATTACCGCCAATACGAAGACGGTGTTGTATTCCTGAACAGTTTTGATGTAACCGCATTTGTTGGGTGGGCAGAATGCGGTGTAACAACTATTGCCGTTGACCCGCACTATACGGAAAATCATTTTCTGTATTTTGGAAGATGCACGACACCGTGGGAGATTGGTGTTGTGCGGTGCATGTTTGACGGGCTGAATTATGAAGATGTTGGACGCACATGCGCAACCATCTACAGCATAGAACGGCCGTATATCGCCACGCTGCAGCATGTGCACTCAGGGGGAGATGACGAAGATTACAGCGCGCACGGGATTGGTCAGATATTATTTGACCGTGACGGAGCGCTCGTCATCCCTATGGGGCACGGCAACGACCGGCAAGGTGCGCAAAATCCGGAGACCCCCGGCGGCACCATTATCCGTATTTATCCTGGCTACGACGGGTCTGGCGGGTATACCCCGGCGCAGAGACCAGTAGATGTGCCATGGAATGACTTGGATATATATACCAATGGTGTACGTATGCCATGGAATACGGCGCTTGATGCCAATGGATGTGTGTGGTTTGGGGATGTGGGGGACTGCGCGGAAGAATTGGATCGCGTATGCGCGCCCGGCTTGAATTACGGATTTGGTACTTCATTGCAGGGTTCCTGCAGGGTGTGCAATGAGGACATCACTGAAAACTGTGTCCCTCGTGGTTGTGAACCCTTTACTGATCCGGTTCTTGCTTATGGAGAATGCAGGAACAGGCACACAGTAGATGGGGTCGTCGTTGACGAGTGGGAGACACGGGATGATGTCAAAAGCAGCTATGATGAGTTTCTCAGGGATGGGGGGTTAGATATTGAGGAAATGACTGAATCCGATTATAACCGGCGGTGTATCACAATTCTAACCATGCCGGATGAAGAAAACTATCCGAGTCGGTACGGCGGGCACCTGCATCGTCGGCTCCTGTGGGCTGATATGTGCAGGGGGTTCGTACGGTGGGTTGCGGTGGATGAGTACGGCCGTATCACGGGGCAGGGCCCGGTGCCTGTCCGTCTGCTCCCATCAATTGCAGATGGGCAACAGTCAGTGGATGGCTATATCTACGTTGCAACCTATGGGCAGACCCGATTGTGGGATTACAGCGGCGATGCGTGCGATGCGGATGTGCCGGGCGAACCTCAAGGCAGCTATATGCTGCGCCTTAAGCTTCCGTAAGCTTAAGATGGGGCAAGATTTGAAGCACAATTGTGGCGATTCGTCTTTGGCGAGTCGTCTTTTTTTTCTTGACTTTTAGCCAAAAAAGGTATATACTATTTTGAACTCGAACTTATAGCGAGTTTCCCGGAAAAAGGCTCACTGCGCTCAACTTTATTCGCTCACTTGATTATGGAAATGAATGAATTGTTACAAGCTGTCCGTGAACTTGATGAAAAACTCGGCAACCTTCGGGTTTTGTTGCATTTGGATGAAAAAGAAAAACGTGTGCAAGTATTGTCAAAAGAAGCAGCCAAGCCGGATTTTTGGAACAAACAGGAGCACGCGCGAGCAATTTCAAAACAACTGGGTGATGTACAGAGCGAAGTGGGAGAATGGCAAGCACTACGCAAAGATCTGACTGCGGTGCTTGAAATCGCGGAGCTTGATGAAAAAGATCAGGGAGTCAATCTGCGTGAAGAATTGGAAACGCAGTATAAACAATTAAAAACACGCATTGATAAACTGGAATTTCTTGCATTATTGCACGGGCCCTATGACAGCAACAACGCCATTCTTACCTTTCATGCGGGCGCCGGCGGTACGGAAGCGCAGGACTGGACAGGTATGCTTGTGCGTATGTATCTGCGGTATGCTGAAGCAAAAGGGTGGAACGCCATTATTTTAGATGAACACCGCGGCCAGGAAGCGGGCTATAAATCACTCATGATGCGCGTGGAAGGGCCATATGCGTATGGATATTTAAAATCAGAGCATGGCGTGCACCGGTTAGTGCGTATTTCCCCGTTTGATGCAGAAAAAATGCGCCACACGTCATTTGCGCTTGTTGAAGTGTTGCCGGAATTGAATGAAGACATCGCTATAGATATTGACCCTAAAGATTTACGTATTGATACGTTCATGGCAGGCGGGCACGGCGGACAATCGGTCAACACCACTTACAGCGCTGTGCGCATTGTACACATACCAACGGGCATTACAGTCAGTTGTCAGAATGAACGTAGTCAGTTGCAAAACAAAGCAACGGCCATGAATATTTTGAAAGCAAAATTGCATGCCATTGAAAGGGAAAAACAGGCAGAGGAAAAACAGGAATTGCGCGGTGAATATCAAAGCGCGGCATGGGGGAATCAAATCAGATCATACGTAGTGCACCCGTATAAAATGGTAAAGGATCTGCGCACACGATATGAAACACAAGATACGGAGAGCGTGCTCAACGGCGATTTGGATCCTTTTATTGAGGCATATTTGCAGGAAAGCCGAAAAAAGCATTATGCATAGCATGACACACGCATTGCGGGTGTTGCGACAGGGGGGTGTTATTGTCTATCCTACGGAAACATCGTATGCGCTGGGGTGCGATGCTCGGAGTAAGCGCGGTGTTGCCGCCATTTTTAAATTAAAAGGCCGTGCGTCTGAAAAAAAATTACCCGTTATTGCAGGTTCCTACACGCAAGCGCGGTGTTTTTTTAAATGGAATAAACATGTGGAGCGTTTGGCGCGGCATTACTGGCCCGGGCCTCTGACTATTCTTCTTGAACCAAAAAAATCATTGCCGGTTTCACGCGGTGGTGGCGTTGCGGTGCGTGTTTCATCGGATGAGGTTGCGCGGCGTTTGGCCCGCGGGCTTGGCGCTCCTCTTGTTTCAACCAGCGCTAATGTAAGCGGAAAACCCGCGTGTTTTTCTGTTTTGGAGCTCAAAAAACAGTTTGGCAGCCGCCTCAAGGATGTAGTAATTATTGATGCGGGTGTTTTAAAACCAGGCAAACCAAGCACGATTGTACGCCTTACAGCAGATGGTATAGTGGAAGTAATTCGTTATGGTTCTGTATTGGTTTTTGAGGCAGTCCGCAGGCGCCGCGGCTTGGTCCCCGAAGGGGCGCGGCGCCGAGGACGGAACGAGCGCGCCGCTGGAAGTGCGCGAAGTGCTGCAGAAAAAACCAATACAGAACAATTAAAACGATGTTAAACGCCCACCAGCTAAAACAACTGTGCGAACAATTGCGCCTCAAACCCACCAAATCGCGCGGGCAAAATTTTTTGTTGCAGGAAAAATCCGTGAACGCCATGATTGAAGCGCTTGAACTCAAAAACACAGATACAGTCATTGAAATCGGCCCGGGGTTTGGCGCGCTCACTGAAGCGCTCACACGCCGCGCAGGTACGGTCATAACGCTTGAGCTTGAACAGGTGTTTGCCGACTATATTCAAAGCCACTGGCCAAACGTGCGCGTTGAACATGGCGACGCGGTGCACACGCTGTCAAAGGTTGTTGAAACACTTCCGCCGGGTTTACCGTATAAACTGGCGGGTAATATACCGTACAACATCACCGGAGTGCTTCTTGAAAAAGCATTTACCGTGCAGCACAAACCGGAATGTATGGCGTTTATGGTGCAAAAAGAAGTGGGCGCGCGCATTATGGCGCAACCCCCGCGCATGAATTTTTTGTCAGTGTTTGCGCAGTACTACAGTACGCCTTCAGTCATTGCACGCGTTCCTCGCGGCCATTTTTGGCCTGCGCCGCAGGTTGATTCAGTTATGGTACTGTTTTCCATGCATGCACGCCAAGAACCGCCTGCCGCGCAAGAGCTTTTTTTAAAGCTCGTGAATACCGGTTTTCAGCATCCACGTAAAACACTCAAAAACAACCTGACAGAAGTATATGAGCGTGATAAAAATACTATTGAGGCATGTATTATTTCAGCCGGTCTTAAGCCCGCAGCGCGCCCGGCAGAGGTATCCGTAACACAGTGGGAGGAGATATGCTTGTGCCTCAAATAGCGGTTGTGGTATACTATTATATATGAACTCACAGTTGGTTTTCTCCGGGAAACTCGCTAGGAGTTCAAAAAAATCCATGGAGCTTATATCAAGGACATTAAGCAAAGAACAAAAGCTGGGGGCTGCGGCTTTAGCAGTTTTTGTTGTAGCTGGTTTTGTTATGATAATATACAGTTTTGGCGTGCGTGTGAAACGCCCTTTTCAATTGCAGACAGCGCATATATTAAATGAAATAGAATCATTGCGCACCCAAAGCCGGTTGGCTGACGCGCTCGGTGGCGGTTCAGAAGGGGACACTGATGCGGATGGATTGAGTGATTCTGATGAGTTAAATGTTTACAAAACAAGTCCCTATCTTGGCGATACGGACGCGGACGGCACACAAGACGGCAAAGAGGTCGAAACAGGCACTGACCCTAATTGTCCTATAGGAACCGCGTGCAGTCGCGATGTCTATGTTCCTCCAACGTCCGGTGAAGCTGCCACTACGCAAGGTACTGTACCACTTGACCCACAAACGCAAGCATTATTAAGCCAAGTGCAAACACCACAACAAGTGCGGGCGCTTTTGTTGCAAATAGGAGTGCCGGAAGCAGATGTCGCGGGCTATGACGATGCAACGCTGATGCAAATTTTTCAAGAGTCATTCACACAAGCACAGCAGAGTGGCGTACCGGTGGTTAATTCAGGGGCAACGGTTTTACCTGTTCCTCAAGCTCCGCCTCCGGCGCAAGGTCCCGCACTTCCCGTGAGCACAGCCGCCGGAGCGGCCGTCGTATTTCAAGGTTTGCAAAATGCAACTGAAGTACGTCAATTTTTATTAAAAAATAGTGTTGATCAAAGCGTTCTTGACCAGTTGAGTGATGAAGAACTCATGCAAGCATTTCAAAAAACACTTGAGCAATTGAGTTTATGAAGCCAAGAAATAAAAAATGGTTTGACAAAAGACATTGGCTTGGAATTTTTGGAATTATTGTATTCAGTTCATCATTGCTCTTCTCAACAGGAGTATTTGCGGAGGGTGAAGGCCCGCCAGCTCCTGCTATTCCTGCTGTTGGTCCAATGGATGACCAAGGCGCCGGGGCTTCTCGCGTTGCAAAAAACATTTTAGGAAATATCTGGGCCGGTGTTGCTCAAGGCGGTACTGCGGCAATGTTGGGATTTTTGCAATACATGGGGCAAAAAGTTGCTTATGATACAGCCACCTATCTTTCAAACCCCAACATGAGAATTTTTGACGGAAGCCACTGGACTAATATAGTAAAAGATTACGGCAATGAAGCTGCTTCAAAAGCATTGGATGAGCTTTCAAGAAATACGCTCGGGTTTGGTATTTGTGAACCGCCCAATTTAAGCGCCAACCTAAACCTTTTGCTTGGTTTGCAAAAAGTGGGCAAGCCGGAGTTAAAATGTAAGTTTGACCTGTTTGCCAAAGGCGGGCCAAGCGCCGGCGCTGTTGGGCGCAGTTGGCAAGCGTGGTATGCAGTCAACAAACCAAAATGTGATCGTGAACCAGGAGGGGCGGCCAAATGTCGCGCAACATTTTTTGAAGGCATGCTTGACCCTAATACGACTGAAGCCGGTATTGCGGCAGATGCTGCAATTTCCATTGGATCTTTACGGCTTTCAACAGAAAAATTTAATTTGCTTCAGGCAATAGAGAATAAAGGTGTAAATGCAAAAACACATCCTGTTACGAAACAAACCCTGACACCGCAGCAGATATTTGCCAAAGATATAGAAAATTTAAGCCCCAGCGAACGGGAAAAAGGAGTAGCCGCAAGTATTAACGCCGTTGTTGCGGATGGTAAAATTTTTACCGCATTGTTTGCCGGTATGACCAGTACGTTTATGTCTGTTTTTGTAAACAACTTGGCTCAGTCGGCTTTGGACGGTCTTTTTCGGGCTGAAAAAACAGATGGTGGCGGCCAAGTTGCCGGAGATGGCGGGCCCCTTTATGCACCAGACAGGAGCGCTACCATTCGCGCTTCAAAACCAAATCCCTTGTTGTTGCCAAAACCCATTGTGCGCAACATTGATGATTTTGATATTGTCAGGTCTTCATATATGATCTGTAGCGCTGAAAATCAAAGCGGCGTTACGCCGCATCCTGACGAATGTGTTGTTGACACGGCATTGGGTGAAAGTTTGGTTACCATTGCTAAGGCAACTCCGTTTACGGTGCGTCAGGCCATTGAAGGCGGCGGACCTCTTCCGCAAGGTACGGAAATTTTGCATGGCAATTGGCAGCTGTGGGGGCCTGACCACCCCTTAAATGGTACCATCGGCTGCCGTAAAATCGCATATTGTTATGACAACCTGGTTAAATTGCGCAAAGCCCGCATTATTCCGCTTGGTTGGGAAATCGCGGCGTGGCGTTCAACCCGTTCACCAAACGGCCCCTGGACCCTGCGGGAAGTTATGGAACAATTTGATAATTATAATGACGATGGAACATGCGCGGACGGTGAAAACAACAGGTGCGGTCTCATTGACCCCAACTGGATTATGAAAGCGCCGCCTTCCGCATGCGGTATGTTTGGCCCGGGCGCTGTGCTCGCAAAATCCGGTACTTCAATTCGTCAGGAGGCATGTTCTGATTTGCGTTCTTGCCTTGCTGAAGAAGGCGGCAACTGTGAGGGCGGTTTTGGTTATTGTACTCAAGAAAGAAAAACATGGCGTTTGGACGCCACCACGTGCGACGCTCAATATAACACCTGCCAATCATTTGCGCCGCTTGTTGACGGCCGGCAAGGTCAGGAAGTGGGCTTTTTAACGCGCTCGCTTGATTACAGTATTTGCAGCGCGGATAACGTGGGATGCCGTGAATTGCGAACGTTCAAACAAAATGGCGTATGGGTCACAACTGACGGTGGCGGAATCAATACCCGTCTCTTTTTGAACGATCAGGCGGAAAAATGTGAAAGCGGTTCAGCCGGATGTACCCGTATGTTGCAGCCTGGGACCACGGACCAAAGCGTAAACTTAAAAATCGCTCCGCCGTATTTGAATTGCTATACGAGCAATGGAAATTCTGTTGATTACGGGACAGTGCCTCAAAACAGGGGACAACTCAACGCCGTACTCACGAGCGCTTCACGCGCTGAAGAATGCAAAAATTACGCGGGCGTGTGTATTCCGGAAGAAGTCGGCTGTAATTTGTATACGCCAACCAGTTTTGCAGGTCCGGCAGTGCCTGCGGTGGGCAAAGAGCAGGATAGGTGCTCTGAAGAATGTGTCGGTTATGATGCCTATAAACAACTGGCAACACCATTTGAAGAAGAAAAACCATTGGTGCATTTCATTCCTTCCTCGGCACAGGCGTGCCCGGGAACAGAAGTCGGGTGCGACCAGTATGTAAACATTGACGCAGCCGCACGCGGTGGTGAGGCGCTTGCATATTTTAAAGGCATACAATCATGTTTGCGTCCGGAAGATACGCCGGTCGGCGGTCGTGGTGTTTTCTATTCATGGGTCGGGTCTGATGCCAAGGGTTATGAGCTTGTTTCTTTCAGTTTGTTGCAGACAGATAAATGGTTGTATGAGGCAGACCCGGCTTCAGCAAACGGCTTTAAGGTTACCAGAACGCCAAACGGCAGCGATACGTTTGGGCCTGACTATGCTGAAAGTTATAATACCGGTATATTAAATGATTATTTTGCGCGTTGTAACAAGATATTGTATGAAGCGCACAGCCAAGACCCTGATTGCCGTGAATTGTTTGATGACGCGGGTAATCGTTTTTACCGTCTGCTTTCACACACTGTTGACATTGGCACGGCATGCGCACCGTTCCGCAAGACCGCGCCTTCAACCTATGAGGTGGCCGGGTTAGAACCTGCGGAGTGTACTGCTGCGGGCGGTGAAGCAGTCGCTGATAACTCATGCCGCGTGTGCCGCGGTGGCGGTCGGCTGCAAGAGGGACAGTGTATTTATTGGGTTTTGGAATCAAAGAGTATTCCGTGCGATGCTGCCAACAATGGCTGTCGTCAATACAGCGGCAACTTTGCCAACAACGTTGAAGAAATTTATTCCGGTAATTTTGAAGATGTCAGCAATGGCCAGCAGGTTGCGGCCGTTGTGGTTGACGGCCAAAAAGTGTGTGACAAACACGGTTTGTATGACGCGGCAACGGATGCCTGTTTTGTATGGCGCGGGACTGGGCCGTCCAATGAATCCACGGCATTTGGTGGTCATTCATTGCGTATAAATCATAACAGTGAACTCTTTTTGCGTTCCACACTTGAGGGTCAGTATGAAATCAGATTTTGGGCGCGCGGCACAAACATCGTTGGCGTGGGCGGCGGAGCGGTACAGGTAAAAACGCCGCTTGAGTTTACCTATACAGATCCGTCAAATCAGGCGCGCAGCGCACGCACAGACATTGGCAGCCAGTGGAATCAATATAAAATGGGACCGTTTGAAATCGCGGCACGGGACGCCAACAATGATCGTTTTATAACACTGGGCTTACCACTTTCCGGTTCAGTGGTGTTTATTGATAATGTTCAAATAGTGCGTATTCAAAATACACTTTCATTTGTTAAAAATTCATGGACAACGCCGCTCACGTGCGACCCCAATCCGGACGATACATTTCCCGGGCCGCAACTGGGCTGCCAGCGCTACCGTGATCAAACCGGTACTCTTGACACGTTCAAATCATTTGGGCAGTTGTGCCGTCAGGAGGCCGTGGGGTGCCGTGAATTGGTGGATACTTTCAACTCAACAGAAGCGGGCGCTGTTACCTATAACGCGGTGTGCGGTACGGGTGGTGATGCAGGACCGGATAAAGTAGTTGAAGATGTACCTGGGCAGGAGTTTGGTTCGCGTACCTGTTATTATAAAGAGAATGACACCGATACCGGATTTTCTTGTCCCATTCCGGCTGGCGCCACCAATACCACCTGTCTTTTGAAAGTTAATGAGCTGGTGTCGGCAGATGATACAGCGCATCATGGCCCATCAACCGTGGTCGTGCCGGCAGATAAAAACATGTATGTTGTTGATAGACCCGCATCGCGCTGTGAAGAGCAATTTATCGGCTGTACGTCAGTGGGACGCGTTGAACATCCTGAAGCGGGCGGTGTTGCATATACTGATGGCTATTACATTAATAATCCGGGAAGTGCATTAAAACTGTATTCATCAGTTTTGTGTTCACAATCTGCTGAAGGTTGCGCGGCGTATGACCGGACCGGTGTTGCGGGCGGACGCGCATACTTTAAAGATCCAACCATACTCGGGCGCCGTGTGTGTGAATTTAAACAAGGCATTACCGGGCCGCTTGCCACGGAGTTTAGCGGTTGGTTTATTAAAGGCACCTCTGATTCTTGTTATCCGGAATATATTGTGCCGGGCAATCAGTACGGTTTGTGGTCCACATCAGACCGGTTGTTTGCGGGTCATGCCGGTTTGTGCCCGGTTCCGCAAGCCGGGTGTAAACAAATTATTGACCCTGCGGATAAGTCTCAAGCTGGCGGGCGCGTGTACCACCTTATTGAAGATGAACGTTTTGTGCAGTCCATTAATCGCTGTCTTGATGATCAGGGCCGCCAGCGCGTGAGTTTGGAAGAAGGTTGTGTGTTGCTTAATGACACCACCAATCCCGCTAAATATTGGTCTGCTAGTACCACGTATGCGTACCAGGAAAACGCGGCGAGTCAGGAACGGCTTGTGGCGCCTCGCGGGGCTGATGTTGCGGCAAACGATGACTCTAACATTATTGTAAAAGTGCAGCTTGACCGTGAATGTGCGGAGTGGCTTGCGTGCGGCACATCGCGGCCCGTGTATGATTCCACGGCACAAAAGGTTAAGCAAATGTGCAGTGAATTGGTGCTGTGTTCTTCAAGTGTCATGCCTGACGGCAGTAAATCGCAGAATTGTACGCAAACCAAGGTATCTGACTTTAAGGAACCACTGACTGCTGATATCTATCAAAAACGCGAAAAGGGATGGTATGATGCTGAATTATCCGGCTATTCATTTGTGGGTGATGATCCAACGGCTGGCGCATGGCAAATTGGCAATATGCAGTTTTTGTCAGCAGACGATGGCGGCAGTAATGAACGTATTGTGCCGGTGGCGGTGTCTGACTTAGCGGCAGCACGGGCTGCGTGTGTTAGACCTTTGCGTGAGGCCAATGGTGCCTATCCTGATTGTACAGATATGGAAGGCAAATGTATTTCCGGTTTGTGCGTAAACCCATTGAGCGGAGGTGAGTTTGAGGCTGCGGTAGGCGCAAGTAATTCAAATTCACTTTCAAAGCCGGAAAACTTTCCACAACTGGCATGCCGCTTGTATCCGGAACTGCAAGCGCCGTTTAAATACACGGTGGTGCAGGAGTGGTCACGCGTGCCAACGGATTTGACTAGTGGACAAGCGGGCTCATCATTATATAATACTTATAAGGGCTCGGCCCTTAATGCCACAGAGCGTGTTCCTAATTTTGACCAGGCAAAAGTGTGTCAAGAAGGCTATGAGTGTGAATGTAGCTATAACCAAATTGATTATAACAGGGGCGCCGTTACTAGATATTACGGTGATAAAAAGGTAGTTGATACTGTTCAAAGTGCGCCGGTAGGTGTGTGCGACGGCGGAACAGTCAAAGCGAATACGAGTGAAGGCGTAAAAGAATACAGCAAAGAGGGTTGGCCGTGTAGCGGAAAGAGTGACTGTCGTGATGTTGATTTATCTGCCTCGGCGGATAACCAGCCGATAAGCCCTGGTGGCAGTTGTTTATTTAAAACCAACACCATTAAAAAAATCGGCGTGCAGGGGTATTGTCTTGAATACGATAAGTCAATTATAACACGCGGCGCAGGGCCGGGTGACCGTGAACAGTATTGTCGCACCTGGCTGCCCCTTGATTATATTCCGGGTACGCAAGATATCTTTAACCAATTCAGGACCGCCGGTTTTGCCATTGATCGGGACCTGTATTATTGTTTGCAAACAGAAGGAAATGCGATTTCAAATGAGCAAATACTTGAGCAAACCTATACTGATTTGAATGAAAATTATCGTGGTCATAGAGATTGTTCCATAGACCCGGCAACAGGGGCAGCTCTTGTTCAGCGAGGTGATGGTTATGATCCTTCGGATAGAGCAGTTCCTCAGGCTGAAGGTTGGTACCTCTCTCCGTCACTTTATAACGCAGATACTGACTGGCGCACTGCCGATGCCAGCTCTTATGGTTCGTGTACTGACGCGGGCGGTTTGAGCAATGTAAGAACCTATTTCTTGGGGCCTGCACAACAATTACAGACGCCTTTTGGTGAACGGTCAAGAGATTTCTATACAAGTTGGCAGNNAGGATCAAAGTGGTGGTATTCCCGGTATTTCCCATGACCGCGGTACTGAAGTATTTGGGGCGTGTGTCTCTGCTATGGCAGATCCGGCCGAATATCAACGTGATTACAACAACCCTGACCAACCGGAGTTGGGGAGGGTTAGCACGGTACGTTTTAGGCAGGTGAGGAAAGAAGAGATTGATAAATTACTTGTGGTGTTTAATTGGAATTGGATTCCTGAAAACCAGACCAATTTAAATTACATGAACACGTTTTCAAAGGAATATGGTACCGCGTTTGGTAATAAACCTTGGAAGAAGTTAGATGCAAACGGTCAAGTCCTTCCAGCTGACAATCATGGGTATTGGTGCGATGCTATGTTGGATACAACACAATATCCAGCTCAAACTGATGGAGTCAATCGAATAGTCAATGCGCGTTTTAATCGCGAGGAATTGCATGCAAGCAATGACTTTCCTCATCCCTTTGCCGGCATTTGGATTATTCCCGGGCAGGTGCGGTTGTTTGGTGGTCATGAACTAAATTCAACCAGAATTACCAGACAATTTCCTACGGGGCATAATGTTGGGCCGTTAAAAATGCCTGATGATCTTAATGATAAGGTCTATGAAAATATTGAAGTTCCAAATACTCTTCTTGAGGGTATAACAAGTTATGCAAAACACCAGTTAATGGGGGAACCGGGAGTTGGCGCAACAGCTGATGATATCAACATGAATAATGAATCTAAAAAGAAGGTTATGCTTGGTAATCAATGGGTTGATGTACCTGATGATCCGCTGTATTCATTTAGAAGTTATAGAGATTCAACCCCGCATTTTAATGAGGCGTACCAGCTTCTTTCAGAAGCTGTTGGGGAAACATGGCACGTGCGTTTTCGGAGTGATGTGAATGGCGATAATGTTGATAATTATGAGTGCAACCATTTTGATTTTTTCGCTCCTGAAAACAGCCCCAATTCTCGTAATAATTTTTTTAGAGCGTATAACGATGATGGTATTATTGGTGATACTGCGTGTTTACAGATTAAATTCTGGTTTGAGGATAACACCCTCATGATGGACTGGGATGCTATTTCAAAAGGAATAGGCGGCAACGCAAACCCAATAGCTTTTAAGGTATATGCTTACCTGAAAGACCAATGTGTTGCNNGCAAGCTTGCCTCTGAAAATCAGGCGCGATTGGGCAATAGTGCAACCGGTACCGTTGCAAATAGTAATGACGGCCGTGATGAAGGGTTGACTGCCGGGTTCTTTGGCGCAGCACCGGCTTCTGGCAGGCCCGGGAATGAAAAATGGTACACTGTTTATGATACTGTTGCGGCCAGTCAAGAATCTACAAGATTGGAATTGGGTCAACGCGCGGGATTTCCTTATTCAAGTTCAGTGTATAATGCTTATCTGACTGATCATTTTAGTGATGAATTGGGTCAAGACAGGCGGATCTTTAACGTTGGGCATGATCTTGAGAGCGATCCCATTAACAAAAAATTGGTAGGGGGTACGGTTACGGCCGGTATTACTGACGGTGTAAAGGCTTTAAACCGTGTCTTTGCAAAGATTTTGAAGTTGTGGGTGTGGGATAAGAGTGGGGTGGGGGGGTATTTTGAGTTTAAAGATTCATTTGATTGGGATCCAGCAGGGAAAACGGATATAAACGCATCTGCTGGCGGTAATGTGGCTGATGTGCTTGATGAGTTTCAAGCTCCAGCCGAGCGTGACACATGGACATCCTCCCTCATCTCCACCGGCGACAAACTCGGCAACGCTCCCTACATACAATCCTTTGACCCCATTACCTGCAAACCGGGCAAAGGAAAAGATGGCCCAACCAACAAATGCACTCCCAAAAACAGAAACGCCTTTAACATCAGCAGCAAAGACGGCGTACCGCCCGACGACGGTATTGTATTTGGCATAGACTCAAAAGAAGTTAATCTTGAGTTTTACGCAGGCGCTCATTCAAACCAAATGCCTATTAAAAAACTGTCCGTTGCCTGGGGTGACGGCGCTGACCCCAACAAAGCAAACGTGATTATTGAAGGCATGTTTAAAAATCATAAAGCATATTGCGCACTAACCCCTGAAGCTCCG
>DNQG01000011.1:20783-23253 GCA_003501255.1 Candidatus Magasanikiibacteriota bacterium | reverse complement strand
GGCTTGACGCGGGGCGTTGTCAAGGGATGAGTTGCCGGACACGGTCAGCGAGGATAACTTTAATAAACGACTGATAAGGCACGTCGCGCTTATCTGCTTGTCGTTTTAATTCTTTCAGCAATGGTTCGGGCAGCCGCAATGAGATGGTCTTTGTTGAAGATTTTAAGTGTGGAAAGCTAACTCGTTTGGCTCTATGCACATTAAAATAATCCACAATGTCATGTTGTGCCCAAAATTCACGCTCTTCATCTTCATTTTTGAAACGTGGCAGTTTTCTTAATTTTCTTTTTTTTGACATAGCATTTTATAACTTTTATATTCTCGCATACTTTGGTTGCGAGCGGAAATAATGCGTATGAGTGTTCCCCTTGACCGCAGGGTAAATACCACGGTTAGGGCTCTTCCACTGCTTGTCTTACCCAACACTACAAAACGCTTTTCTTTTTGCGAGTGCTTTGTATCAGGCACCAAGAGAGTGGGAGCATTGTAAAAGACTTCTTCGCACTCTTGCGATGATACTCCATGTTTTACCCAATTTTTTATTCTGTTTCCATCATCCCAATCAAACGCTTCTACACGTGATAATCCCTCCATATGTGTATATTACTATAATATACTATTTTATAGTGTTGTCAAGGCGGCCCCTACTGCAAGCTCTACTTCAATCTCTGTTCAAAATCCTCTCGTGTACACACTCCAGTAGACACTACTTTATCCATTAATGCCTTAACTATAAACTTATTTATGGTATTATGTTTAAACGGTACGGCAAACGGCCTTTGCCATTTTTCATGCTTCACAACCCACTGATGCCTACCGCCGGTTGAAACCACAAATGACTCTTGTGTTGACAACCAAGATAACAACTTGAGCATCTTCCGTCTTTTTAGGTCAGTGTACCCTCCCATAACCCCTTAAGCCGTAGCCACGATTTGTTGAAATTGAATAAATGACTTTTTTATTGAAATATCATTCAATTTTTGAAACTCTTCCGGCTTGGGAAGCACTTTCATTTTCATGATAGGTATATATTCCGGGGGGATATTATATATCGCATACAAAACATCATTGACCATATCCACAAACTCTTGTGCTGTCGTTGCCTGGGTCATGTACATTTCTCCGTCAACATTTATGCTTCCGATAATAAACTTGCCGTCTCTTTCCCAAGACACGTTGACCTTCTTTTGCGCGATTCTCTCTGTATAAAAAGCCAAGGCCTCCGGAGTGAGGTCTCTTTTAGAACGCAATGTTTGCCACAACATAAAAAACACGTGTTTCAAAGGCGAAAGTTTAGACATATAACTTATCTGTTCATATTTTGATTTTACACGCCACCCAGACCTTCGTCAAGGGACCTGTGGTCCTTGACATCATGTTTCCCCCACCATTTGTTTTGCACTCTCAATTCATCATCCACTTTTTGCACGGCTATCCGGAGTTCGCCAACTTCCCAATCTACTTTGCCCACATCAGCTTTAGTGGCCATGTTTTCTTCAAGTTTCTCTAGCTGTTCGTCATGCTTGAGCAATTTTACAAGAATACGATTGTTTGTTGCGTCCAATTTATTAAACCGCTCTTCATGACCTGAAACCGTCTGAGCAATAAAATCTACCTGATCATCCAGCTTATCAAACCGTTTATCAAATGCCTCAAAACGCTTATCAATTCCCACAAATCTTCCCTCTTGCCCCTTCTCAAACACCTTGAAACGCGAATCAAGCCGATTTTCAATTGACTGCTCAACCTGCCGCCCAAACACATCAAACCGCTTATCAAGCAGTTGCTCAAACTGTTGCCCAAATACAACAAGACGCTTCTCTAATAAGGCGTCTATCTTTTGAATTAAAAGTGTGTCCTCCATACGTGTCTCCTTTACGTTTGTGACCGCGTGAGCGCCAAACGCTTATTAATACTTATTTTCTTAATTCATCGTATTCCGCGACTGGAAGGTTAACGTCATTCAAAACTTTCCGCAGAAGACCTTTACTCATCTCTCTATTATGTACCGACACTACGGTTGTTCTTCCGTCTGGATGTTCAAAAAATACATGAGCTCCTTCGGCGTCTCTCTCCTCAAATCCGAGGAATAATATAGGTCCATGCGCCAAGAGCGCAGGGTAATAGTGGTATTCGCTTCGCTCACGGTAGTGCGTGGCAAGACCACGCGGTATTGACCTATAACTTGAGCAAAGCGAGCACCATAGAAAAACAAGTTTTTCTATGGGCGAGCGGCGAAAGTTATATGCTTTGCATATAGTAACTCCTTGGCTCGGAAATGGAATAGCTGCGCTATCCCATTTCTCTCGCGCTGCGTCGCTAATAAAATTTTGATTAATTTCCTTGGTTTTATGGGAACCAATTTAGGCATACCTGACTTCTAGGTTCTGAATGCCGACAAATCTATTTTTTTCCACCACATTCACATCAACATTGCGCAGGCAGAGTTTTAAAACTTGCTGCAAATTTT
>DNQG01000011.1:0-20735 GCA_003501255.1 Candidatus Magasanikiibacteriota bacterium | reverse complement strand
GCCTCGCGCCTATCTAAAATTTTAAACAAATTTTTACCTTCAATAGCCCCGCCGATAAATGCGCCGCGTGCGACCTGCTCAATAATACTCATAGGGTCTTCATCATAGGGATCTTCATCAGTCAAAAATAGCACATCCGCGTGCTGTGCTACAAACTCACCAAGAATTGCACGCCGCGATTTGTCACGCCCACCACCGGTTGCTCCAAACACATGCAGAATGCGTTTGTGGGGCACTATTTCAACTGTTTTATACAACGCTTCCATAGCGCGCGGTTCAAAAGCATAGTCAATCATGATATGAAAGTTTTGTCCTTCTTCAATGCGCTCAAGACGACCGGGCGGCTGTTTCAACGTCGGCAACAATTTCAATATACGTTCCTCTTCAAACCCCAGCGCCACAAGCACGGCAACCGCTGCCGCGATATTATCTGCATTATGCTCACCCAAAATATACGTGTGCACTTCTTTGCCAAAAAATTTAAAGCTAATACCGTTGCGTCCGGTTTCAATTCCGTCCAAAACAACGCGCGTATCAGCGCATGCGCAGTGCCATTGGTGTTTTCCGCCAAAACACACCACACGGTCAACAGAAAATGACTGTAAAAATTCCGGCGCATATTGATTTTCACAATTGGCGATTAACACGCGCGACACATTCTTGCCGTGCACACGTTTTGCCGCGCGCCGTGCAATATGTTTAAAAAAAGCAATTTTGGCTGCCTTGTACTTTTCAAAACCCCCATGTGATTCTATGTGCTCCGGATACAAGTTGGTTAAAACACCAATATCATATTGTATAAACCGGTGCCGGTGCTGCACCACACCTTCTGATGTTGTTTCAACGAGCGCGTACTCGCAACCCTCGGCCACGGCACGCCGCAAAAAACGCTGGATAAAAAATCTGCCAAGCATGGTCATTTTTTTGTCATTAAGCCGCCTGCCGCTGGGCAACACAAACTCAATGGTTGAAAGTGCACACGCGCGCTTGCCCAAGCCCTCCAAGAGCTGTGTGAGAAAATATATGGTGGTGGATTTGCCGCTCGTGCCGGTTACGCCAGTTACGTGGAGTTTGCGAGAAGGAAATCCATACGCCAGCGCGCCTAAAAACGCCATAATGAAATGGTACACTGATTTGAGGGGCTTTGGAGTAATGTGGCGTATAAAATTTAAAATCATAGTATTATTGTCCGGCATGCTCATTCAAGACGCTCGAGCCTGCGTATTGAATATGTGTTATTTATTTTTTCAGAGGCAAGCTCGGGATACGAATTTTCCTCCTCGCGGCTCGGAAAATTGTATCCCTGCGCTTGCAAGAGCAAAAAATAAATAACACATATTCACCAGCACGCGAGCCGCGTCTTGAATGAGCATGCCGGACAATATATTAGCGCCCGCTTATTTCATACGCCACTTCCTCCATACGCTTTGACATTTGTTTTGCCTGGTCGTATTTAGTGCGCAAATATCCGGTAAAATTAAATTGAATAAGATACGTCATAATATCCTGCACCATGTCGTGGCTGCGGCCAACCGCATCAAACTTGCGCGCCGTTGCCTCGCGTATGGCATAACGAACAAGCTCACCAGGCACATCGCACAACCCTGCCAGGTATACATGATGCGGGATGTTTAAACCCTCTATCTTGCCCGCGCGTTTGCCATGCACCAACTGATAAAAAATATGTGCCTCAACCAACTCCTCTTCTGCCGCGCGCAAACTGCCTTCGTCAGACAATTCTGGAAACTTTTTGACCCGCTTCTCAATGCCCTTAAGCATGTCTACCGCCTCACGCAATAAAGCTCCAGCCCCGGCCACGTCTTCACGATGCAGCGCAAAAATGGACTGCTTGGCGCGGTGCAATACCTCACTGGACTCTTTCATAATACTGCGGCGCTCGGTATCGCGTGCGGTAAAAACCTTCTTAATGCCTCCAAAAAACGTTTTATCAAGCATACTGTTTAAATGTGTTAGCGGGGCGGTCGCCAAATACCATTTCTACTGCGCATTCGTCGAGAGCCCCTGTATACGTTGCTTTTTAACTATCAAAACATATTTTCCGATTTCAATCAAGATGATGTTAACACCGGCTATGCTAAACGCAATAAACCAACCATTCCACGAAAGTGGGGTTGTGTGCAGCACTGTCTGGAGTGCAGGCACATACAAGGCCATGATCATCAACCCCAAACCAAGTCCTACGGCACCAAGCAAAAACGGATTTTCAAAAATATTCTTTTTAAGAATGTGACGTCTGAAACTGCGGCACGCGAACACAAAAAAGAGGGAGTTGACGGCAAGCGCGGTAAACATGAGTGAACGCAAATCCACCAACTCCACACCGCGGCGTGACAACCACACCATAACCCACAATAATGCAAAGTCGCTCACCACGCCGATAATGAAAACAAGTATCTTCATATTGCGATCAAGTATTTTGGTTGCCCGCGCGCGAGGCGGTTCAAACATTACTTCACGTTCCCCGGGCTCAAATGCCAGCGCGATGTTTGGAAATGAATCAACAATTAAGTTGACCCACAAAATTTGAATGGCAAGCACCGGCAACGGTAATCCAAGTATAAGCGCACCCACCACCAGAATCACTTCAGAAAAACTGTTGGCCAACATGTAGAGCACCTCCTTTTTAATGGTTTCAAAAATGGACCTGCCTTCCTGCACAGCCGCTACAATGGTTTTAAAATTATCGTCAAGTAAAATGAGATCAGCGGTTTCTTTGGCAATGGTTGTGCCCGACCCCACCGCAACACCAATATCAGCTCCCTTCAAAGCCGGTGCGTCATTCACGCCGTCACCGGTCATGGCAACAACCTCACCATTTGCCTGCAACGCTTTTAGTATGGCGATTTTATGCACAGGGTCAACACGCGCAAAAATATTGGTTTTAACCACCACATGTTGAAGTGCTGCAGGTGTTAAGGTATTGAGCACATCTCCGGTGATGACAGAGTCCTGCGCGCTCACATCCAAACCCAACTCTTTGCCCACCGCGCGCGCGGTGAGTGGATGGTCGCCGGTAATCATAATCGTGCGCACACCGGCACGCTGCGTTACTTCAAGCGCTTCTTTAACTTCTTTGCGCAACGGATCCTTCAAAGCGATAATACCCACAAATACCAGGCCATGTATGGCACGCTCCTGCAACTCCGGATCACGGTATTCTTCTTTAAAAGCACACGCAAGCAAACGCAATCCCTGTTTGCCCAGGGTTTCAACGCGTTCATGCCACTCCTCGTGTTCCTTTTTAGTAAACGGTTTTACACGGCCATTTGAAAAATATCTGGATACATGTTTCAAAATCACTTCAGGAGCACCCTTTACCAAAAGTGTACGGTTAAATCCGGCACGTGCAACAACGGCCATGTATTTGCGTTCTGATGTAAATGCCAATTCATCTTCCCGCTCAAATCCACTCTCCCAGTGTTGATACGGCAATGCGCTTTCATACACATATCGCTTGAGCGCCACTTCTGTTGAATCACCAAGGGCTTTCCATGCCTCCGGATCACGCGCGGCATGCGTGAGTGAAGCATTGTTACACAATAATCCCACCTTCCACAACATCTCAATGGATGGATACACTTTACCAAGCAACGAGGGCACCAACTTGGTGGTTGTTGATGACCCAAAATTGAAACCGTCAACATGAAACTCTGCTACACGCATTTCTCCAAGCGTCAGCGTTCCGGTTTTGTCCGTGGCAATAACTGAAACACTGCCCAGCGTTTCTGCCGTAACGAGCCGCCGCACGAGCGCGTTTTTTTTCAAAATTTTCTGCATGCCAATGGCCAAAATAGTTGTCATGGAAATGACAAGGCCCTCCGGCACCGCGGCAACAGCAACCGCCACTGAAATCAAAAACGTTTCAGCAAATGAGTGACCGCGAAGAAGCCCTGCAACAAAAACAATAACCGCAAGTGCGGCAACAAGCCCGGCCAAAAACCGACCCAGTTTGGTTATTTGCACCTGAAGCGGCGTTGCGTCATCCGGTGTTTCTGCAAGCAGTTGCGCAATTTTTCCAAACTCGGTGTACTGACCGGTTGCAACAACCACTGCATGCGCTGTGCCGCTTGTTACGGTTGTGCCGCGATAACACATGTTGCTACGCTCGGCAAGCGTAGCGGTTTCAGGTAGTTGCCCATTGTTTTTATGCACAGGCACGGACTCGCCGGTCAAAACTTTTTCATCAATGCGCAGTTCACTTGCTCGTATGACACGCGCATCAGCCCCCACTTTGTCACCTGCCTCAAGCACCAGAATATCTCCGGGCACGAGTGTTTCAACACGCGCGCGCTCTTGCTGCCCACTGCGTACCACTGTTGCCCATTCTTGTATAAATTCTTTCAGAGCCAAAAGCGCTCTGTTTGCTTTATGCTCTTGCACAAAGCCCACAAGCGCATTTAAAAATGCCGTGGCAATAATTACCATGGCATCCACCACATCACCCACAAAAAAACTGATAACCGCGGCTATAACCAACAATAAAATAAGCGGACTTTCCCATTGATGCAGGAAAATTTTAAGCGGTGTTACGGCTTTTTTTATGCGTGGCAACGTGTTTTCTCCATAGGTTTCCAACCGTTTTTGCGCAGCTTCTTTGGGGAGTCCTTCGCGACCGGTCTTGAAAAACTTAAGGGTTTCTGCTACACTAATCGTGTGCCATGCTTTTTGCTGATGCATATATATAGTATAGCATTTTAATTATCGGGTCGGTAGCTCAGTTGGTAGAGCNNCAGGGGCCTTTTAAGCCCAAGGTCCTGGGTTCGATCCCCAGCCGACCCACCACGATATGTCTGAATATAAACGTATTCTGTTTTCCGGTGGCATTACGCTTGGACCGGTTGCGCCGCTTCTCTCTGTTGCTCATAAACTTCAAAAAAAATATCCTGATTGGGTATTCCATTTTGTGGGCACGCGCTGTGGTATTGAACGCGCTGTGGTTGAAAAAGAGGGCCTCATATATCACGCCATTCCTTCTGCAAAATTAAGGCGCTACATGAGTATACATACGCTCCTTGATTTTTTTAATTTTGCTTGTGCGCTCGTGGTAGCGCTTTTTTTGTTGCTCCGTATACGCCCGCAGGTGCTTATTTCAGCAGGGTCAAGTGTGAGCGTACCACTGCATTGGATCGCGCGCGTACTGCATATGCCAACGCTTATCCACCAACAAGATGTCAAACCCGGTCTTGCCAACCGGCTTATGAAGCACGGCGCTACGCGCATCACTGTTGCGTGTCCTGAAAGCGTGCGTTTTTTTAATGCGGATAAAACGGTTTGCATCGGCAATCCGGTTCGTGAAGAATTAAAAGCCGAACCTGTGTACGCACGCGCCACGCTTAAACTTGAAGAAAATGTGCCTGTTATATTATTTATGGGTGGTGGAACCGGAGCACTCCACATCAATCGTCTGGTGGAAAAATTATTGCCGCAACTCACTCCTGTGGCACAGGTAATTCATTTAACCGGAAAAGATAAATCAAACATTCCGCCGCAAGCGCATTATCGCTCATATGATTTTTTGGATGCTGAAGGGATGCGTCTCATGTACGCCGCGGCTGATGTGGTCGTTACACGCGCCGGTTTTTCAACCATCACAGAATTGAGTTATTTGGGCAAAGCTGCAGTGCTCATCCCCATACCAGGCAGCCATCAAGAAGCCAATGCACGCTATTGTGAAGAACACGGCGCCGCACGTGCGGTGTACAATGTCAGCAGGCCCGGCATGGTAGCGCCCCTTTTGATTGATCTCCTCAAGTCACCAGAGCAACAAACACAGCTTGCAGCCGCTATGCACAACCTTTTACCGCGTGACGCCGCGCAAAAAATGGCGGATATTGTTGAAGAACTTGTTGGATAATTGCTTGACAAGCGCAATCACGCTATACTATACTGCTTGCACAAAGGGCTTGAAACAAGCTCGTAAAGCACCCGTAGCTCAGCTGGATAGAGCATCAGCTTGCGGAGCTGAGGGTCGCACGTTCGAGTCGTGCCGGGTGCACCATAAAAGAATCCCCGATTCAACCGGAGATTCTTTTTTGCTTTTGAAAATGTCAGAGTTTAAAAATACGGCCAAAACTTTCAGACAAAGGAATAACTTCTTGGGTCAAGTCCTCATTCAAAAAAGCAAGCAATAATTCCCGCACCACAACCGGGTCAATATCTTCAAGCGGGATACGGAAACGGGGCCCTTGCCCACCGGGAAAATGAAAATACACATTTTTGATCTCCGGCGGGTAATAAATAATCCAAAATGCATCCATGTCGCGATAGCGGTAAAACTTGTTTCCTACAGCCACACCTACATCTGTAATGGCGCAGACAATGCTCTCCGGAGCGCGGTGCTCCAACATAAAATACACAAGCGCCAAAAGTAAAATCAAAAACGCAAACGTAAAATTTTCTGACCAGACGGCATACAACAATAAAATGACAGCCAAGAGCGACGCTATGATGTACCACATTTTACCGCGGTGGCCGTGCTGATATTCCGGAAACTCCCATCGCATGAGCACTTCACCCACTTCCGGATCATAACCCGTATTTTGAGTTTCTTGCGCGGTTTGTTGTTCTTCAAACTCTTCTTCAGGTCTGTTGCGTGGAGGCATATATATCTGGAATTACCATATAATCTGCGCTCGTTCAAAAGATGAGCGTAAGCGCTCATCTTTGTTCACTCGCTTGATTATAAGTATAGCACAGTTAGCCGTGGCGGGACAACATGTATATGGGTACGTGGTGCACGTGCCTGGACTCGAACCAGGGACCTTTCCGATGTGAACGGAACGCTCTAACCAGCTGAGCTACACATGCGTGCTTGTAATTATACTGTAAAATCAGTATAATACGATTACGTAAAAAAGCAAGCCCCACCCCCGGGTCAGGCCATGATTGATTTTCTTGAACACAAGCAAACGCTCACGACGCACAAGCGCAAACGCAAGACCGGCACCTTCATTCTCATAGGTGTTCTTCTTGTTTTAGCCGTGCTAATTATACGCAGCACAACGGCCCTGGTGCGCACACCAGAAACCATGGAAGAAATCGCGGCGTATCAGGCAGACCTCACGACACAGCCCCAAAGTGGGATGCTCCGCTACATGCGCAATTTTTTCATTAAACCAACCAAAGTGCTTAAAGGTGAAATTGATGACCGCATCAATATACTACTTCTTGGCATGGGCGGCGCCGGCCATGAAGGACCGTTCCTGACTGACACCATCATCTTAACGGGCATTAAACCGTCCACGGGCCAGATCAGCATGATTTCCATCCCCCGCGATCTTGCCATTGATATCCCTGATGTTGGTGTCCGCAGAATTAACACCGCCAATTCCATTGGTGAACAAAAAAAACCGGGCGAGGGCGCTGAATTTGCGCGTGAGATAATTGAAAATACGCTTGGACAAGGTATTCCTTACGTCGTGCGGATTAATTTTGCGGGTTTTGAAGAATTGATCAATGAACTGGGCGGACTTGACATTTATGTGGAGCGCAGCTTTGTTGACAATTCTTTCCCGGCCGAGCAATATGAGTATAGGACCGTAAGCTTTCAAAAAGGATGGGAGCACATGGATGGTGCACGCGCGCTTGAATATGCCCGCTCACGACATGGATCAAACGGAGAATCGTCTGACTTTGCCCGCGCGCGCCGACAACAACACATTATTAATGCGCTTAAAGATAAGTTGATTTCCTTCAACACCGTCATCAACCCTGCACGGCTTAAACGCATTCTGGATTCACTGGGCAATAATGTCAGCACTAACATTGAACTGTGGGAACTCATTCGTTTTGCTTCATTCGCGACACGTTTTAAAGATGTTAAACCCACGACTGCAGTTATTGATGCGCGGCCGGATGGCGGCCTGCTCTACGAAGCTGTTGTAGATGGCGCCTTTTTGCTCTTTCCGCAAGATAAGAGTTACAAGACCATTCGTGCTTTTATTGAAAATGTTTTTGAAGAACAATCGGATGTCGGCACTGAAAATAAAATAGTGCAGCTCCCCGCGCGCGTTGAAATTCACAACGGCACATGGCGCGCAGGACTCGCAGCGCAATGGAAACAAAATCTTGAAGAAAAAAATATTGCCGTTGCCGATATTGGCAATGCCCTGGAGCGACCGCTTGAACAGACCACCATCTTTATAACAAACCAAAAAGAAAGCACGCGCACACGCGCAGAAGAACTAGCTAAACTCATGAACGCAAACATACAATCGCTTGATGAATATAAAGACAGCGCCGCGTTGCGCGCCTCTCTGGCGTCTCCCGCAACTGATATACTTATTGTGTTAGGTGAAGACAGCATACAATTATGAGCACCACAGCACGCATCATTGAACCATTACTGCCCACTATCGCACTGGTTGGCCGTGTTAATGTCGGCAAAAGCACACTCTTTAATCGCCTCACGGAAAAAGGCCGCGCCATTGTTTCACCCTCTGCCGGCACCACGCGCACGCGTAATATTGAACTGTGCACATGGCGCGGACAAAAAATGCGGCTCATTGATACTGGCGGCGTAACGCTGAGCGCCCCTGATCCCCTGCAAGGGGAAATCATTAAACAAATAGAACGGGCCATGCATGAAGCTGATGTTATTTTTTTTGTGGTCGATGGCGAGGTTGGTGTTATGCCGGAAGATCGCCTGTTCGCAAAAATACTTAAAAAAATAAAAAAACCCGTGCGCGTGGTGATTAATAAAATTGACAACACACCAAAACAAAAAGAGGCGGAAAACATACCGTGGGTAACGCTTGGTTTTGGTGATCCGCTCTTTGTTTCCGGTATTAATGGGCGCGGCACGCATGAAATTATGGATGAAGCGTACACTATCACCCGGGAAATTAAAAAATATGAAGAGCCGACAACGGCTCATACCACAGAAAGCATCCGTGTTGCTTTAATCGGCCGGCCCAATGTAGGAAAATCAAGCATGTTTAATGCGCTCATTGGCCAAGAATCAGTGGTGGTTTCAGATATTCCTCACACCACCCGCGAACCGTTTGACACAGAAGTCATGTTTGAAGGCACACCATTTGTTTTTATTGACACCGCCGGTATTAGACGCAAAGCGCTCATTAAACGCGGCATTGAGTTTGAAGGCGTGCGTAGGAGCGTACAAGCATTGCGCAAAGCAGATGTGGCTCTCTTGGTGCTTGAAACGGGTCTACCCATCAACACACAAGACAAACACCTGGCCGGCATGATTGCCGATAGCATTAAGAGCATTGTCATTGTGGTTAATAAATGGGATCAGAGCGAAACAGCAGGGCAAGAAGGTTTCAAGGAACAAGAGAAAATCATACGCGATGCGCTTCCTTTTTTGCACTTTGCCCCCATTGTCTTTGTCAGCGCAAAAACCCAAGCGCGTATCAGCAAAATTTTTCCGCTTATCCGTGAAGTATACCGGGACCGTCATAAACTGATTGAACCGGAAGAACTTGAAGTTTTTTTGAAAAACATCACGGCAGAACACCGGCCTTCGCGCGGCAAAGGAACGCGGCATCCGGAGATTTTGTCTTTAAAACAACTACACGTAAACCCTCCCCTGTTTCAAATCATCATCAGATTTAGAACATCGCTGCACCGTTCTTACTTGCACTACATTGAAAACCGCTTGCGTGAAAAGTTTGGCTTTACAGGAACGCCTTTAGTGATTAAAATGAAAAAAGGACGCTAACATATTCTTATGCCCACGGCATTCCCTGAAATTCAAGAACGACTTGACCATATCTGCGAACGGCTGGTCACCGCCTTTGACCCCAAGTCAATTTTTTTGTACGGCTCACGCGCGCGCGGTGATCATTTAGAAACGAGCGACTATGAAATCGGTGTTGTGTGCACACAAGAAAACCACATCAACATTACGGCCATTAAAGAAGCAATACGCGCAAAAAATGTAAACATTTACCCGTTTGTCTATGAAAAAATGATGACCGGCACGTGCGACATTCCTTTTGTCAAACCACTTTTTTTGCGTGAACTCAAATTAACGGCACGCACGCTCTACGGCGACCCAGTTATTGATGAACTCGTTCCTCCTCCTATCATGCTTCTTGATGCAATAAAATCACTCCGTTTCAATCTGGGTTATGCATTAAGTGCGCTGCTCGCAGAACGTGCCGGTGCGCACCGCCTTGGCATGAACCAATTTTCAAAATCAAATTTGTTTGCTACACGCGATTGTCTTTTGGCGCAACACGGCGTTTTTTACACCACCTATGAAGAAATTCTGAACCGGGCGCTTGAATGTTTACCACCTGATGCGCCATGGCATGAGCTTATTAAAACCGCCTACAACACCCGGCTGAACCCCGGCATGGTGTACTCAAAACTTATTTACGACAATATCAGTTTTCTTAACCAATACATTGAACCAAAACTGAATCGACTTTTTCAGGAAAAAGGAAACGTAACATTGCTTGCGTAATATGATACTCATTTTTGGCATGGGCAACCCCGGTGAGCAGTATCAAAACACACGGCACAATGCAGGCCACAGCGTGGTTGATTTTTTGGCCGGTAACGCGGTATGGAAAGAAAAAAAACGGCTCTCCGCTGTTATTGCAGAAGGCATGATTGGCCATAAAAAAATTATTTTTGCAAAATCATTAAACTACATGAATGAATCAGGCGCGGCCGTAGCTGCCGTTGCCTGTTTTTTTAAAATTAAACCGGAGAACATTTTAGTGGTACATGATGAAATTGATTTAAAACTGGGCACCTGGAAATTGCAACACAACCGCGGGGCCGGCGGACATCATGGTGTTGAATCAGTCATTAAAGCACTCGGCACATCCGCGTTTTGGCGTTTGCGTGTTGGAATTTTACCTGAAAAAAAACCCGTTGATACGGCAACCTTTGTTTTAAAACCATTTCTTAAAAAAGAACACGAGCTTTTTGCTACGCACCTTGATAACCTGCAACAAGTCGTGCTTAACTGGCTCCAAACACCTTAATTCTGGAGGATTAAGCTCAAGACACCAGTACATCCAAGACAGTTATCCGCAACCGGAGCGCAAAATGTACTTGACTTATACAAATACTTGCACCTTATTTCAAGATGGTGTATACTCATACTGTATGAGATCCTACGTCATGAGTGCGCTCATATTCATAATGATATCACTCCCGAGCATGATGATTTTTGGGATGCCCAATATGGTCATGGACGACGCGTCAAGCGTATGTCCACTTTTTCAATTGATGCAGGGGGGATGTGCCCTAGACGCTAACCCGGCAGCCATGACGGCGCACCACATATCGTTTATTGGTCAGTTAACTACAACAGCGCTTCCTTCAAAAATTATGTTGGTTTTGTTTTTTATCGCAGTCATCTTTGTTCTCCTTAAGAGCAGAAAAAAAACAGGAGGGAACGAACGGGCGTTAAATCATGCCCATCGCGCCAGATCGCAAATAGCTTGTTACAGAGTAAAACGAATATTATTGCGCTGGCTTGCGCTTAAAAACAAACAAGACGACTGCAGCCCCTATGTAAGGGCGCGTGCATACTCCTACAGCTAGGGAGTACTCTTGAACGTTTTGTACAAACGCGCCCGTTTTTATGAGAGTGGGTGCGTTTTTGTTTTGGAAGAAAACCTCAATAAATTATGAAGAAAAAAATACTTGGCATATTCGTGGTTCTTGCCTTTATTCCCGGAGTGGCAAAAGCACATTGTCCCTTGTGCACCATTGGAGCAGGTGCTCTTGCTGTCGGCGCGGCCTATATAGGGATAAGCACTGCCGCTGTTGGTGTATTCATAGGTGCTTTTGCGCTGGCACTTGGCCTTTGGATTGCACGGTTAGTGAAAAAACAATATATTCCATACCAACAACCAATTCTTGTGGCACTTATATTCATTTCCACCGTGGTTCCTATTATGCCACTTATCCGGGAGTATAGATCAATCAATGTGTATCTGTCCGGTGAATATGGATCGCTCCTGAACCGTACCTATATGTTTAATCTGTTTGTGATAGGTGTGTTGATTGGAGCCGGAATATTGTATGTCTCGCCGTTTGTGAGCGCGTGGATAAAAAAGCAACGGAAGGGGAGGTTGATACCATATCAGGGGATTACCATTACTTTTATTCTGCTGGCCTCTGTTTCATTCTTAATCCAATTTGGTCTGTGATTCAAAGGTAAAAAGTACCTATACATCTATGAAAAAAGAATACACCAACCATGATGTTGAAGACTGGATAAAAAAGATTGAAAAATCAAAACAGGGAGATGTTGATTTATCACGCGATGAAGATCTCAGTATTGCGCTTATGAACCTCATCAGTTTGGAAGAGCATTTTTATTTCACTGCTATGAAGACAAACAATCAAGAATATCTTGAACTGATGAAGTCAATACGTGATATGAGAAAGAAGTGTCAAAAAGTAATTGTTAAAAATCCACAGGGTGAAGAGTGGTGCATCAGCAAACACCTACTGGCAGCAAGCATGCGTCTGTACGAAGTGGGAGTGAAAGAACTGTCAACCCATGGAAAAGAGGACGCCGATAAATTCTTTCGTGCCGGGTTTGAACTGTGGTCGCTCTTTTTTGCGATTAACTTGGGCATCGTTAACACAACTGAACTAAACCAAAAGGAAATTGCGGCGGAACAAAAAGATATGAGTCGTTTTTCAGCACTTATGAAAAAAATTGTTGACTGCTGCAAAGAGTGGTAATCTCATTAGTATATCTTATTAATATATCTAAGATAAATTGAGTATGAAACAAAAATATATCTGGATTCTTATCGTGGTCATCATCGGGCTTCTTGTACTTTTAAAAATCAGCTCAGGCAGCGCTGATAAAGAACAACTCGCCGTAGCACCTACGTTTGTTGCAAATAAAGTGGAAAGTAGCCTCGTCAATAGTGCATCTGATACAAATGAATTGGGAGATATTCCGATTGGCGGCGGTTTTGTTGATACGGAATTTCGCTTCAAAAATGCCGGAAGTGAGCCAGTTGCCATTGTTTATGGAGAAACGAGTTGCATGTGTACAAAGGCTGTTGTCAAACGAAGCAACGGTGAAATGTCTCCCCGCATCGTCATGCCAGGACACGGCGGTGTGAATGAGCGAATGAATATGACTATTGAGCCAGGAGAAGAGGCAATGCTTGTGGCCACCTTTGACCCCTTGGCCCATGGCCCTAGCGCTCTTGGCCCCATACGGCGTGAAATTGTGCTCCAAACAAATTCAAAAAACACTCCTGAACTGCGGTTCTTATTTAATGGAAATGTGATAAAATAACACAAACACGCTATGAAACCATTTCTGATTCTCCTGTTGTTATCCTCTGCTTTGATTACGCTTGGTGTTGGCTGTCTTAAAGCTAACAATAACCAACGTGCGACACCTGCTTTGCCGATAGCGGCAGAACCAACATCCGCACGCGCGTTTTCATTTGTGCAGACCGAATATGATTTTGGTGTCGTTCAACAATCAGGTGGCAAGGTATCACAAAATTTTGCATTCATCTATAATGGGAAAAATCCTATTATCATTACTGGCGTGCCAACCAGTTGCGCATGCACGAGCGCGATGGTAAACAAAACCCGTTTAGCGCCGGGCGATTCTGGCATAGTAACTGTTACGTTAAATCCCAACTTACATGCTGAACCGGAAGGGAGATTCTACAAAACAGTATCGCTTTTGACTGAACCTGCCTTAGAAATAATGCCTGAATTAAAAATTTGGGCGGAAATTGATCTTGATCTCGGGCCAGATGCGTATGAATTACAACAACAAAAACATAATGACGAAGACAGCGGTGAAGATGAAAGCGAAATTGAAGAAGAACTGCAGGCGCGCGGACAAGTTGGATTTATAGAGTTTGATGTCAAGACAGTCACAACAAAAAATAAATCAACGCTTTCTGCCGAGCTCGGGGAAGATCTTAACGCGTTATCACTAGACACAAGCAAAATAAATGTACTCATGGTTTTAAATAACCATAGCATTAACTTGGGGATGTTTGATTATGCATCACTTGCAACGTTAGACGGGGCACCTGCGGAACGTTGGCGACCTCTTTCTGATGCAGTCGGTGGTCACCACATTACGGGTATTTTGACGTTTGGAAAAAAAGCTACGCCAAAAATGATGACCATCATCGGACTGCCCGTTGGTGATGCTGTACTCCCATTAAAACCATTATGAATAGCGCAAAGAAAAAAATAAACCCCTACGTGTTTGGTATAATAGGGTTTATAAGCATGAGTGTGTTGTACTATGCACTTTTGTGGTTTACCACGCGTGATGCGCTTCATCCACTTGTTTTCTTTACCCAGAAATGGTTTTTTTTGGCACCGATTTTTGTTGGGTTTGGAATACAGATGATGTTGTTTCAGAAACTTAGAATCGCAATTCAAAAGAATCAGTTGGCCATGGCCGGCGCGTCTGCCGGTATGAATGGTGTAGCAATGGCCGCGTGTTGCGCCCACCATATCGCGGATATATTCCCTATTGTCGGTTTTGCCGGTGCGGCTGTCTTCATGACAAAATACCAAGACATTTTTCTTGCTGTTGGCGCATTGATGAACTTTGTTGGTGTCTGGTACATGTTGGCACGATTAAAAAAACAGTACGTTATGCATTGTGTGGTTCATCCTGTGCAGAATTAATACATTAACTCTCTTGTCTATGAACAAAAAATTATTATCCATCATACACGCGCCACAGTTTTGGTCGTGGTTCCTTGGCGGAGCGTCTGGCATTTTTCTCCTTGAAACATTTTTTATTGGTTTGTGGGCTCTCCCTATTGTCAGATACAGTATTCCCTATATGGGAGTTGTCACTAAATTCATGATATGGTTTGCCGTTGGCTACGCACTTTTGTTTGGTGTTGGTCTTTCATTGTTTATTCTGGTGAGGAAATTTAATGCTGCGTCCTGTGCTCTTGGCTCCGGGTCGGGTGTTGTGACGCTGTTCACCATGCTTTGCCCTGTGTGTCCGTTATTTTTCCTCGCCTATTTTGGATTTTCTGTATCAATAACTGCATTTGCCACGTATTTTTGGTGGCTTAGACTTGTTGCCGTCCTTCTTATGATTGGCAGTCTGGTGCTTTTGTGGTCGCGTATTGCGATAGATTCTCTGCCCAGAGAGAACGGATACAAAATTGCTCAGTATGTTGCTCTTGTCCTTATAGGGGTACTCCTCATCGTGAATCAAGCCGCAGCCATTCACATAGGGCGCGTGATGACGGGTCATGATACACAAGCTGGCACATCACTTTCCGGTGACTTTGCCAAAGATGTCGCCGCGCTTGTTACACCAACATCCATGCCTTTTTATGGGGAGGAACTCGGACTCAATATGTCCAATTTAAATGCTATTAATGAGTCAATTCGCAAGCTGGGCATCATGGCCCCCATGCAAGGATCAAACCCCATACAGCTCAACGATGAAGAGATGAAACGTTATATCGCGATTGGCACGGAGCCGTATGTAACATGCGAATTCTGTTGTGGCGTCAAAACACTTGTTCGCGAGGACGGATCGCCAACCTGCGGGTGCGCTCATTCTATTGCAATGCGCGGGACAGCCGCTTATCTGATTAGAAATTATCCCAACATGACGAATGAGGAAATAGCATATGAACTTATGCGACAAAAAGGACTTTATTTCCCAACACAGATGCAAGAACGTATGGCGTCTTCACTTGCTGGCGACAAAAATGATTTTCTAGCCGACATCAAGTATCTCACGCTAAAGTTGACTGAAAAAGAATTATCCAATCTCCAACAAAAAGCAAAATCGTCCGGTTTCACTCCAGAAACAAAAGCGCCCGACATGGTTGGCGGATGCTAATACGTATACTATACCCATTAATTAAAATATAATTCATAATTCACCACATATGTTTTCACAAAAGAATTTGGTTATCATACTTGTTATTGTTATCGGCATTCTTTCTTACCAGACAGTTGTTCTTGCGAACATGGGCAGCAAACTCAAAGAGGCCCAAATTGGTCTTGGTAATTCTGTTGCAGCGGCTACTGCGGTTAATCTTAGCGACAATGGACCAGCGCCGCAGATGGTTGGCGGGTGTTAAGCATCTAGTAATCTTATTACTTAAGTTATTTTTAAAAAAATATGACTACAGAACACCAAGAAGAAGATAGAAAAATAGATGGCGATGAACAGAGTACTCACTCATGTTGCGCTGTCAAAGAAAAAGATGGAACTCAACCAGAAAAAGCAAAAAAAGATACTTGGAGCATTAACCTAAAAATCAAACCGGTATCAATGCTTGCGACTGTTCTTGGTATTGTTGTTATCCTTAATACTATTGTGATGGGGTGGTTCACCTTAACGGTAAATGGGAAACTTAATGATGCAATTGAGCAAACAAAACCGCAAAGTGGTTCGCTTACTTTGATTATTCCTTCTGATTGTCCGGGTTGTGGCGAGCTAGAAGCGCAGAAACAGTATCTTGAAGGGCAAAATATTACCATTACAGATGAACGCCGCCTTGATGCCTCAAGCGACACGGCAAAAGCCATCATCCAAAAAGAAAAAATTGCCCAATTGCCTGCCATGATATTTTCAAGCAAAAATCCAATTCGCGCAGAGCTCACTCGTGCGGCAGAACCAACGGGAGCGCGCGCGTCTGGTGACACGGCACTGGTGTGGGAAAAAATACAGCCACCATACGCCAATGTACAAAATGGAAATGTCGCAGGGCTTGTGTCTGTCACGTATCTTACGGATAAAAGTTGCACGGCATGCTATGATGTTGTCAACACTCAACGTTCTATTTTGCAGAATTTTGGTGTTGCTATAGTAGCAGAGAAAATAATTGATATATCAGATGCCGCTGCAAAACCATTGCTCAAATTATACAACATTACGAGTGTCCCAACCATCATTCTCTCCCAAGAGGCAGGTATGTATAGCTCACTCATGCAGGTGTGGCCGCAAGTTGGCTCCACAGAAGCGGACGGTGCTTATGTTTTCCGCACGATGGAAGCTGTTGGCGGAACATACAGGAACCTGACGACGGGAAAAATCGTGGAGAAAAAGTAAGGTGTTCTATGTTGGAAATACCCATTTTACCAATGATCAGAATTGGCCCGTTAATGATTCACACGTGGGGCCTCTTTGTTGCTCTGGGAATTATTATAGCGTATGTACTAGCGAAAAAACAATTTAGGAAAAGAGGTGTTGCTCTTTTTCACCTTGATGCCCTGTTTACTCGTGCTGTCATCGCCGGCTTTGTTGGCGCCAGAGTATTATGGGTATTGATTGATTACGAAACGTATCTCTTAGATCCTATAGAAGTATTGAAAATCTGGAATGGCGGGCTTGCATTTACCGGCGGCTTTATTTTTGCATTACTTGCCATAGTTGTTTATAGCAGACGTGCAAAAATTACTCTTTGGCACATTACCGATGCACTTGCCATTCCCCTTGCAGTTGGGATGTTGATTGGACGTTTTGGTTGTTTATTCACCGGTTTGCACCCAGGCATACCCACCACGAGTGGTGTGGTATACAGATTGGACGACGTATTAGTTTTGGCGTGGCCTTTTTGGGCTATTATAAGTTGGCTTACCGCACTCGTCATTCTGTTTATTATTGAAAAACGAGGTGCAAAAACAGGGGTATTGACATTAACGGCTATTGCGTGGTGGGGTGGGTGGCGTTTTTTTGGAGATTTTTTGCGGGCAGATGCAAGTATCCCTGGTGGAGACCCAAAAATAGCATCACTCACCCCAACGCAATATATCGCTTTCGTGGCGCTATGCGCGGCTATTTACTTTCTGTTAAAGACCACCGCCAAGCGAAAGAGTAAAACGGATGAACGAGCGTCAAAATAAATCTTTCTTTTTCTCCTCAAATTCCTTTTTATTAATTTCTCCTTTAGCATACCGCGCTTTGAGAATATCTAAAGCAGATGTGCCGCGTCTGCTCTCGTTTTTATTTTGATTGGCTATCCATTTTATCAATGCAACTATTCCAACAATCACTAAAACCCAAAAAAGGATCATAAAAATCCAGCCAAAAGACGCAAAACCAAAATCAAACATAGATGAAGGGTTAGTAAAATAATTATTAAATGCTGAAGAGTTTAACCAGTTATCCATCATACCACTGCCAATCATCAATTGCATCATGCCGCTGCTCATCATGCTTTGTGGTATCGCCGCATCCGGCTCACATCCCGACATTCTTTTACCCATAGCAACATGCATTTCTTCTTCGCCTTCTTCCCCCATCATCCGGATCATCATAGCATTCATTGTTTCGTGAGAATCCCCGGCCATTTGCCCCATAAAATATTCACCAAGTGCTCCAAAATTTTCATCCGTTAAATCCTCGCATGTTAATTCGACATCTTGAAATTTACCCCAAATTTCTTTTCCCTCGGCTTCTTCGCGCGCCGTATGTTCATCATCAATTTGTGTTGCCGCGTTATTTGACCCCATCATCCCCTGCGCACGTGAGGGCGCCGGGACAGAAAGACTGAAAGCAAAAATTAAAATTGCGAGTAAAAATATTTTTTTCATAGCTATCTAGAATTATTGATAATGGCTTGAATTTTTTTATCAATTTCTTGTGGCTTATCCCCTACGTCGGCATCGGGAAAAAATTGAGAGAGTATAGTCAAAGTCCATATCTTGATTGTCAAAATGTTTTAGTTAGTGATTCTCTTTTGGCCCTCCCATTGAATGTCCTAAAGCTATTGTGATGAGTGGGATGACAAAATAAGTCAGGCCAATATCTTGCATGTATTCCACAATGCCCATATGCATAGGTGACGGCGGAAGAAATAACGCAAGGTCAATAACAATATTCATGAGGAGCCAGACAATTCCCAGTTTCCATGCTTCATTTTTTGGATTTTTGGCTTTCTTTAAGTATTTGTATCCAAGTAGTACCACTGTCCCTACCACCACAACTGGCATGACTGACTCAAATAATGCTCTGTTTGATTCATGAATCGGAAAAAGCACAAATCCTGCCGCAAAAGGTACAAGCCAAGCCAAAAATCCAAAGAGTATTACTTTTTTAAGTGATGACATAAAGGTCAAAAAAAATACAAATTAAATATAACACGTTTGATTTTTTTGTACAACTTATTTTTTCTTTTTGAACCAACCAGTAAGAAACAGGATTCCTATAAGAAACGCTGGCACATCAATTATCAGCGAAAACGCAGAAGATATATCATAGTCTACTCTTACAACTGAAAATACCATGTGGGCTATACCTGCAAGGATAAAAGCGATTCCGCCGACTATCTCATATTTCCAGGATACCCAAATTATCGCTGCTAACAGAATCGCTGGGATGTTGTGTATCAATAAACCCAAAATAGTTTGCCAAAAACCTAAATTTTCATCAAAAACATCCCAAGAAAATATTGTCAGGAACAAAACTAGAATTATTGATAAAACTCTCGGTGCCCAAAATACAAATTTATTATTATTTTGCATATTCATTTACCAAAGTTTTAATTATATTAAATTTGTTTTACTTATTGGTAGCGAGCTGTATAATTTAGAAGAGTCTCGCCATTCCTTAATCTACAAAAATGTAAGGCGGGATGAACCCGCTATACGCTGTTATATGATGTTGAGTTGTTACTTCAATCGTGATTGATCAAATATGCCTTTTCAACTTTTTTATCTTCTTGAAAGAGAACATGTAGCCAATTATTGTATGGAAACATTAAAGAAGCTGCACTTTCTTGGTAACCAAGATTATATTCCCACTCATAAGATTGTTCGTCTTTCCATATGTAATTAGGTTTTCCAAGTATCTTCTCTATCTCGTTTTCTGTTTTGTCGATCAAAATACGACCATCAAGCAAATCACGATACATTAAAAAACGATCTTCAATACTACTTGTTAGCCATTTCTGTGATTCAAATGGAACTTGCTCGTATGTTTTGTGCTTTAATCTCAAATATAAAAAAATTGAAATGCTAATTATGGTGAGTAGGATTAAAACTAAGACAAGCTTTCTTTTATGCGTAGTTGAAAAATAATAATTTAATTTCATATAACGTGCGGCGCGTATGCGATGTCCGAACGAAGCGAGGATATGGACGAAGGTTTTTGTAAAAAGCCGTAGTCGCATATTGGCTGTTAGCTGATGTACGCTTTTTCTTTTAACCCGATAGGGTCGTTTATCTATAAATGATCAAATTGATTTTTCATTTGGCGGGGGTGCGAGAGGGAAATTAAAAGGGTGAATTGCGCCCCCGCCAATACATTCGTATCAATTATTCGCAATGTAATAGGTTGCTCGTCCTTTGCCGACCGGTTTTATCATTTTTATTTTCTTGAGCTTCTCAACGTGAAGCTGTGCGGTTCGTTTTGGTATAGACAACATATCTTCAACATCTTTGGCAGTAATTCTGCCTATTTGATCAAGAAAATCAATAATTTTGAGCTGTTCGGGCGAGAGATAAATTTGTGATTTTATCTTCCCATCAATCTTGCTGGATGAAAGCATTAGAATACTATCCTTTACATTATCAATTTCTTTCCTGAAACCTTTGGTAAAATATTCAAGCCAAGATGTAATATCATTTTTTCTTTCATCATATGTTTTACCAAGATTAATTGCCTTGTAATAAGATTGTCTATCAGTATTGTAATAATCCTCGAGCGCAAATAAACGTCGAAAATCGTATCCACGTTGGTATAATAGCAGTGTTGCAAGTGCGCGAGCAGTACGGCCGTTGCCGTCGTTGAACGGGTG
>DNQG01000007.1 GCA_003501255.1 Candidatus Magasanikiibacteriota bacterium | reverse complement strand
CGCCTACACACAGCGTTTTTACAAGCTTATGCTTGAGCGATTTGAAGGGAATAACTTCATTCCGCAAGAACGTTGCCTTGACATAACACGAGGCACTCCGTTGCCGTTTGAACGGTGTGCACAATGCGTGAATGTTTCTGACGTTGGCAACATGGAATGTAATCCGCCTGTACAAGACCCACCTCTGGTCGGCGGCCCTTCGCAAGATGATGAAGAAGCGGTCATACACGCCGCGTTGGTTGATGATCCAGACGGTGATGGTTTCTCATCAAACGCGCAAAGCGGTGCAGTTGATTGTAACAACACTGACGCATCCGTGAACCCCGCCGCAGTGGAAGTGTGTGATGACGGCATTGATAACAATTGTGATGGTAATGCAGACGCCGCAGACAATGAGTGTTCAACAACTGACTCATGCGCCGCAGACCCGTTGCCGACCAACTGGTTGGTAAACGCGGCCGGTACTTTTGAAACACCAACAACCAATTATTACTCATTCCTGCCGGAACGCGTGTGGGTAACACTTATCTATACGCCGCCCGATGCCGGTTTCAATGACTGGTTCCAGTTGCGTTATGACAACAACGCAGGTGTACAACTGATAACGTCTCCCGCATCAGCCGGAGTATCTGCGTCATGGGCCGTATCGCTGCAACTGCAGGAGTCAGGCATACCACTTGCACATCGCGTTGCAGTTGACTTCGCGTGCCGACCATACACCTCGTCAACAGACGGTGTCATGCAAGGCAGTATTGCTGTAGTTGTGCACCAAAACAGCCCTCTGCAGGCGCAAATACAAGTAAGACACAACCCCAACACCAATTGGTATGAACTGCGCGTATTCCCACCACGCGGTCAGTGCACGCAAGGCGCGCCACCCGAATACGAGCGTTGTGACAGCATGGACAATGATTGTGATGGTGCTACGGATGAAGATACCGGCTCATACGTCTGTGGCAGCGGCCCTTGCTTTCACGAAGAACCTGCATGCATTAATGGTATGCCACATGAGTGCGACCCATTGCGCAATGCTGTGCCGGAAGTGTGTGACGGCGTAGACAACGACTGTGACCGAACAGTGGATGAGGACTATGTGTGCAATCCAGAGGCGCCGGACTGCAGTGCGGGGATTATACAACTAAATCTACTGTCGCCGTTCATCTGTTCGCCGCAATCAGAAACAGATACACGCTGCGTGCGTATTGAATTGTCATATAGCTTCTATGGGCCAGCTCTACCGCAAGATTGGGCGCAACTATGTGCCGATTTTGATGGTGGTGTGTGGAAATGCAACCAAAAACGCACGGTTTCCCGCGAAGGATGGAATAACGTAACATGGTGGGGGAATGTAGCTGTGGGTGATCACTCGATGGATGTAAATCTTTCGTGTGCTCCCTATGATCCAAGCCTGCCGGGGGCACCGGTGTTGGGCACATTAACTGCACGCGCACCCGGTGATGTCGCACCGTGGCTTGTGGGTGCTGCTGGTGTATATCAAAATATTGTCGATGGCGCATGGCGCGTGATGGTGCGTAGACGTGTTGGCGTGTGTGCACAGGCCAATGTGGCACCAAGCCCCGAGGTGTGCAACCAGCTTGATGATGATTGTGATGGCGAGACGGATGAAGATAACATTTGCGTTTCATTTCCGTTTCTTGGTTGGTTAAGAACGGGCAGACTTCTTTATTGTATACACCATCCGGATGGTGCTTTGGAATGTCCAGCACCGGACGGGCGTACGTGGTTTTGTTTGCCACCTACGCAAAATGGTGAATACCCCTGTCGTTGGCTTGGCGGCTGTCCCACCTGTCTGAATTATTGCGTTGACATAGATCATGACGAGTGGCCTGAATGTAAGGCATTTGGTGATGCCGACGATAACGACCCTACCGTACATCATGGCGCACCAGAATTGTGTGACGGCAAAGACAATAACCAAGATGGCCGTACCGATGAGGGGTGTATGGAATAATGCCTGTCGGTGCAGTTTGCTGGGCTACGAGCTGTATAATTACAAGCGTGTGTTGCACATGGTGGCACAAAACGTTCTTTCCCCGGCACCACGACTGCGCTTGCGCGGTCTGGTGCTTTTTTTATCCTGGTCATTTCTCGTTGACTGCGGGTGTAATTTTTTGTATACTTATAACATTATGCCTCCCATTAACACGAATGCAAAAAAAATTAATGAGCTTCTTTCACGCGGTGTTGAAGAGGTTATCACGCGCGCGCATTTGAAGAAGAAGTTGCTTTCCGGCAAGCAGTTGCGCATCAAGCTCGGTTTTGACCCCACGGCACCCAATTTACACCTAGGTCGCTCTGTTCCGTTGCTCAAAATGCGTGATTTTCAGGAGCTGGGGCATCAGGTGGTGTTTATCGCCGGGGATTTTACCGGTGTTATTGGTGATACATCTGACAAAGATGCGGAACGCCCTATGTTGCAAAAAGATGTGGTGGCCGAGAATTTAAAAAAGTACAAAGAGCAGGTCGGCAAAGTTATTGATTTAAGCACAGCAGAGTTTCATTTTAATTCATCATGGCTGGGTAAACTGACCTACCATGATGTGGGGGAACATGCTGATGTTTTTTCACTTGCGGAGTTTATTGCACGTGACAACATCGCGCGTCGTCTGAAAGCAGGCAAACGTGTTTCATTACGTGAGGTGTTGTATCCGCTCATGCAGGGGTATGATTCAGTTGCTGTGCACGCGGATGTTGAGTTGGGAGGGACTGATCAGCGTTTCAATTTATTGGCCGGGCGGCATTTGCAGGAATATTTTGGGCAAGAGCCACAAGACGTTATTTTGAATCCGCTTATCCCGGGCACTGATGGCAGAAAAATGAGTTCAAGCTGGGGGAATGTTATTAACATTGTGGATGACCCTGCTGACATGTACGGCAAGATAATGTCTGTACGCGATGAGCTGATTATCCCGTATTTTACCTTTCTTACGCGCGTGCCGCTTACGGATGTAAAGAAAATGACCACGGCCATGAGCAAGGGCGGAAACCCGCGCGATTACAAAATGTCATTGGCGCGTGAAGTGGTGCGTATGTATCATGGTGAAAAGGCCGCGAGCGCTGCTGAAGCGCGTTTTGTGAGCACATTTCAGAAAAAAGAAGTTGTTGACGCGCCGCGCGTACGTGTCGCTCACAAAAAAATGAATATTATTGATCTTCTTGTAGCCACGGGCTTGACTGCCTCAAAAGCAGAAGCGCGGCGTGTCATTGGTGAGGGAGGTGTTAAGGTTGCTGGTGCGCGCGTGGGTAGCCCTGATAACATGGTTGACGTTGCGGGCGGGGTGTTGGTACAAAAAGGTAAGCGTCATGCAGTTAATGCGTATGTTGATTGATTCACTCAAACAGCAATTGGTTGATTTTTTGTCTGCAGCTTCTGGTATTGATACACTGCATGCTTCAGACATTATGCTTCCGCCTTCTCCGGACAAAGGCGATTTTGCATTTCCTTGTTTTGTACTTGGCAAGGCATTGCGTAAAGCGCCAGTGCTTATTGCCAAAGAGATTGCTGAAAAGATTTTAACAGGTGGACATCGTATGATTGAAAGCGTGGCGGCAGAGAGCGGATATGTAAATTTTACACTTGCACCCGGGTATGTGGCGCAAAAGTTGTTTGAAACGTTCCAAGAAGAAGGTGTGCATTTTGGTCAGTCAAACAAATGCAGCGCCAAAAAAGTTATGATTGAATATTCGCAGCCCAACACGCATAAAGAATTTCATGTGGGGCATTTGCGTGGCACACTGATTGGCGATACGCTCGTGCGTTTGCACCGAGCGGAAAGTTGCTGGACGCTTGCCGCAAACTACATTAATGATTTTGGCACGCACGTTGCCAAGTGTCTGTGGGCGCTTAAAAAATTACATCCCTATGATACACCCCCCCGTGGGGAGGAGGGTGCATGGCTGGGGAAAGTATATGTTGAAGGGGCCGCGGCCGCAGAGAACGACCCTAATGCCAAATCGGAAATGGCGGCCGTGCTGCGGGCGCTTGAGGCGCGTGATCCTGAATGGTTTCCGTTATTTTTGGAAACACGTGAGTGGAGTTTGCAGGGATTTAGAAAAATTTATGATGAACTGGGTGTGCATTTTGATGACTGGTTTTATGAGTCAGATATTAAAGATGAAGGCAAAGAAATTGTTGTCGAACTGTTGGAGCGGGGTATAGCGCGTAAAAGTGAAGGAGCTATTATTGTTGATCTCACGCAGTATGGTTTGGATATTTTTCTTATTCTGAAATCTGATGGAAGCGGATTGTACTCCACGTCTGACCTTGCGCTTGCACGTGAAAAATTTAGGCGCTATGAGGTTGATGAAGCCGTGGTAATTACGGATGTTCGCCAATCATTTTATTTTAAACAATTATTTAAAACGCTTGAGCTTGCCGGTTTTAACAAGACGTTAAAACATGTGGGCTATGAGTTTGTGCGCTTGCCTGAAGGCGCTATGGCATCACGCTTGGGCCGTGTGGTTTTATTTGAAGATGTGTATGAGAGTGTTGTTAAGTGTGCACGCCAGGAAACGCGTTCGCGCCATGCTGACTGGTCTGACATGGCGGTTGAGCAGGTAGCGCGTGCAGTTGGTTTGGGCGCTTTAAAATTTGAATTGTTGCGGCATGACCCCGGTAAGGTGCTTGTGTTTGACGCAAAAAAGGCGGTTTCTTTTCAGGGTTTTACGGGTCCGTACGTGCAATACACCGTAGCACGTATTAAAAGTATTTTTAGAAAAGCCGGTTTGCCACTTGAGTTTCCTTTTGTGTCCGGTGATGCAGACGCTTCCAGTTTGGTTTTGTCGGTTGAAAAAAAATTAATGCTTGCGATTGCGCAATTTCCCAATATGGTGGCGGATGCGCGCGAGCAGTGTGATCCCTCGTTGTTATGTCGCTACGTGTATGAGACAGCGCATTTGTTCGCAGAATTTTATGAACAGTGCCATGTCGTGGGTGCACAAGAGCCATTGCGCATAACACGTCTCATGTTGTGTTCACACGTGGCCCTTGTTTTAACACAAGGGCTGGCGTTATTGGGTATTGAAGTTGCAGAGGAAATGTAAGCAGTGCCACGAAGCGTGGCACTGCTTGAAATTCCGTCGCTCGCCCCAGATGAAAGCTACGCTTTCGCCTGTGGGTTCGTTAGGAATTATAATTATATGGTAGATATTTACCGATCTTTTTTAAAAAGAAAGCCGGAGGTTGTAATTACGTGGCAGGATACAGAAACCACGGCACAGGGTTTTTTAGTTATGGATAGCATGCGCGGCGGCGCGGCGGGCGGTGGCACACGCATACATGCTGGCGTTGACGTTGCGGAAGTGACTCATTTGGCAAAAACCATGGGTATTAAATTTGCCGTCTCAGGACCGGCGATTGGTGGTGCAAAGTCAGGCATTCGTTATACATTTACTGATGAAGAAGATAAGCGGCAGGTGTTGCGTCGGTGGTTTTCTTTTATACGTCATGAACTTGAAACGCGCTATGGCACGGGGGGAGATTTAAATGTTGATCATGGCAAGGACGTGGTGCCTTTACTAGCAGAACTTGGCATTATGCATCCGCAGGCCGGTATTGTGCGCGGGCATTTTAACTATGATGATGCAGAGTTTAAGCGTGCGATTGCACGTTTACAACAGGGTATTTCCGCGCCTTTTTTGGTTGATCCTTTTTTGTATCGTCTGCATTTTACGGTTGCCGATGCTATAACCGGATATGGCGTTGTTGAATCAGTAAACGCGTTTTTGTCCGCACATGGTGATAGTTTGACCGGCAAGCGCGTGGTGGTTGAGGGTTTTGGCAATGTGGGTGGCGCTGCGGCATATTTTTTTGAATGCGCGGGCGCTTGTGTGGTGGCGATTATTGATAAAGACGATGCTATTGTTTCTGCCGCTGGTATTCCGGTGCGCACGCTTGTGGCGCAGCGTGGTGTAGGGCGCGGTTTGCCGCATACTGCTCCGGGTGTGCGGTCTCGCATTGAGTTGACGGATGAGCTTGTGGCCCTACGGGCCGATATTTTTGTGCCAGCCGCTACATCAAAAACTATTGATCGTGGTGTGCTTGATGGGCTTGAACGTATGGGTGTTTTTCTTATCGCCTCGGGCGCCAACAATCCTTTTGTGGAGGATTCATTTGAGGCCATTGATACGGCAATTAATGCTGACGAGCGTTTTTCTGTGATACCGGATTACATTGCCAACTGTGGTATGGCGCGTGCGTTTGCGTATTGTATGGAACCGAGTGCAGATGTTTCTGCCGCGGCTATAGCGCGCGATGTGCAGCAACGTATAGCGGGTGCGGTGCGGGACGCGGTTGGGGAATCACGGCGGCATACCGGTATTTTGCAATATTCGCTTGGAAATATTTTACAACAACTTGGTTAATATAGGTCCCCACGCCAAGAGCGCAGGGTAATAGTGGTATTCGCTTCGCTCACTGTAGTGCGTGGCAAGACCACGCGGTATTGACCTATAACTTGAGCAAAGCGAGCACCATA
>DNQG01000053.1 GCA_003501255.1 Candidatus Magasanikiibacteriota bacterium | reverse complement strand
AATCTCCGAATTATTTTTTGAAAAATGTCGGGGATCCTTACTAACAAAATTAATGAACTCCATCAAAGCAGCGATAGCCGTATTGAAACGCATTGCATCAATATCGTCTGTAACTTTTTTTATCGTCTTATGCAACTGTTGACGCATAAGATCTTCACTCACCTCTTCGTTAATCTTTTGAGCAGTATGGAGAGAAAATCTCCACACGCGTTCNNAACGGACCCATAAACATTTCATACGTACGAAAAGCATCAGCGCCGTAGGACGCGATAATTTCATCCGGATTCACTACATTACCTTTTGACTTGCTCATTTTCTCCCCGCCTTTGGCCAAAATCAAACCATGCGAAGTGCGTTTCTTGTACGGTTCAGATCCAACTTCAGCAGGAATAGCGCCAATATCCCACAAAAATTTATGCCAAAAACGAGAGTACAACAAGTGCAATGTCGTGTGCTCCATACCACCATTATACCAGTCAACCGGCAACCAATGTTTTAATTTTTCCGGCGATGCAAGCGCTTTTTTATTTTTAGGATCAAGATAGCGCATGAAATACCAGGACGACCCAGCCCAGTTAGGCATGGTATCTGTTTCACGCCGCGCAGGACCGTCACAACGCGGGCATGTGGTAGTTACCCAGTCCTTCATTGCAGCAAGCGGCGATTCGCCTGTATCCGTGGGTTGATATTTTTCCACTTCAGGCAACGTGAGGGGTAATTTTTTTTCAGAAACAGGAATCCAACCGTCGCGTTGTTTTGTTTCAAACATCATTTCAACCAGCGGCAACTGGGTATAGCCTTCACCCCAAGAAAAATGTCCATAGCCATTTACCATTTTGAATGTGGCGCTGGCACCAAACGCTGTTTGGTATTTTTCACGAACATCACGCGTTATCCACGGGTCATCTTCACTGAATAAAAAAATAATTTGTTTTGCATTCTTTTTAACCGCTTCAACATCAAGTGTCTGGTTCATGTACGCCTTAAAAATATTCATTTCACGCTCTGCAAGTTCTGGTAAAAATTGATTAAAATAATCATCATTCATCTGAAACCCGACCGGCGCAACCAATATCAATTTATTTACTTTATATTTTTCAGCTACCTTAAGCGCAAGCAACCCACCCATGCTGTGACCCAAAACGTTCGGCCTCCCCTTACCTTTATTTTTCAATGACTTTTTTGCAAATTTGAACCACTCATCAAATTTTGGTTCACGTGTATTGGGTGCATCATCAATGTACACACGATACCCGCGCTCCGTCAAATTTTGCTTCAACGATGGGAAAAAATCGCCCTTTGAACTGCCGTCCCAACCGTGAAACATAAACACATCTTCTTTTTGTTCTTGTGCTTCACACGCATCGCAATGCACCAAAGGAATGGGTTCACCCCAATAACGCTGACGAGAAAACACCCAATCACGCAATTTGTATTGTACTGCCGGGTATGCCCAACCACGCTTGCCTAAGTATTCAATAATATCTGCGCGCGCCTCACCCCATTTCCTGCCTTTAAATTGCTCCGGCTGCGTCAAAATAGCTTCAGGATCATGGTGATAACAATATTCCAAATTGCGTACTTTTTCCGCTTCAACAGGGTCAGTCGGAAACATCACAGGTTTCAATGGGATGCCATATTTTTTTGCAAACGCAAAATCGCGCTCATCATGCGCGCTGCAATTTACCATACCACTTCCATATTCATACACTGCAAAGGATGCAACCCATAATGGCAAGTCCCCGGTACCAAACGGATTCTCAATGTAACGGCCGGTAAAAATACCTTCAATATCTTTATCAACTTCAAATTTTTTGTCTGCTTTCTTTTGTTTGATTTTTGCAATAAAATCCATGACTGATTTTTCATGTTCTGTGCCCCGCACTAATTGCGGCACGAGAGGATGTTCCGGTGCAATGACCGCAAACGTTTGCGCGCAAAAACTCTGCGGCACTGAATCATATACTTTAAATTCAAAACCCAAGTCCTTGATGCGCTGATTGTAATTAACGCCATCGCTACGGCCGATCCAATTGCGCTGCTGCGCTTTCACTGGCTCAATATAATCAAGCCCCTCCAAATCATCAATCAAACGCTGCGCATATTTTGTGATGGCAAGCATCCATTGTTCTTTTTCGCGCTGCGTAACGGACCCGCCGCAACGCTCGCACGCGCCATCAACTACTTCTTCATTAGCCAACCCAATTTTGCACGATGGACACCAATTAATGGCCATCTTTTTTTTGTATGCCAAACCGTGTTTAAAAAATTGCAAAAAAATCCACTGCGTCCANNCCATTTGTAATACGCAGGATCAGTCGTATTGACTTCACGTGACCAATCAAAAGAAAAACCAATACTTTGTGCTTGACGCCGAAAATTGTCCGTATTCTTTTTAGTTACCACAGCCGGCGGCATGCCGGTTTTAATAGCGTAATTTTCCGTGGGCAAGCCAAACGCATCCCAACCAATGGGATACAACACCTCATATCCTTCCATGCGTTTCTTGCGGGCCACCACATCTAACCCTGTGAAAGGCCGCGGATGACCTACATGCAGGCCCTCACCGGATGGGTAAGGAAACTCAATAAGCGCGTAATACTTTGGTTTGGAAGAATCATCACGCGCTACAAAGGTTTTCTTCCGCGCCCAATATTTTTGCCACTTTTGTTCTATTTTTTTGAAGTCGTATTTCTTTGCCATAGCCCCTCTATCCTACCAATTTCCGAGGGACTTGACAATATGCCTAAAATCTGGTATATTTTACAGTCAGTTCTTTTAAAAATCATCCGGTCAAATAAACCCGAAAATTGGCTTTTTTGGCTTGTTTGACCGGATGTACCATCACACGGAGGTGCCACCATGGCATGGCAATGACTGCGCTGTCTGGACAGACACAGCCATTTCACGTACCATAGAAACATGCGCACATGAGACCTGACCGGGTTGCTCCCTCTCAACTCAAGCGAGAAGACGATGAAGACCATATCGGCGATATTACCACCTTTCGTGGTGCTTTTGTCAGGATGCGGCCTCGCAATAGAGGTTGCAGGTGCCGCCGGTGCCATCCTACTGGTGGCCGCCATCCTTTGCATCGTTTTTGTAGGGGGAGGTGTCGTAATTCTATGCGGAGGGTTAGTTGAGTTAATCAAGTGGCTGCACAAAAAATATAAGGGCCCCACACCAGAAGAGAAGAACCGGTACCACCTGTGGCCTTGCAGAAGGTGCAAGAAGAAACGCGTCCACCACGAAGGCTTCATATGCGACGCTTGCTATGACCGGGAGTATTATAGGTAGACGCTCGGAGCGTGTCACCGACAACCGCCGGAACATCTCTGCGGATGGAGGTGTTCGGCGGTATTTTAATTTACAAAAATTTCAAAGCTTTAATTACTTGACAATTTTGCCTCCGCCAGGGTATCCTAAAGAACTCTCTACAAGAAGGACAAACAAAAACGTGCGTCCAATGTGAGAGCGGGGAGGAGTCATGCTCACCCTCACGCGCAAGCCCGGGGAGTCCATCTACGTGGGCGACGACATCGAGATCGTCGTCAAGGAAATCCGCGGCGGCGCGGTGCGCCTCGGGATCCAAGCCCCTGACGAGATATTCATCTACCGCGGGGAGCTGTACCGGAAGATCAAGAAGGAAGGGAGTGGCATGGACCACAAGACAGGACCCGACAAGTAAACAGACCGCCTCACCCGACCACGTACAGCCATCGCCGCGGCGCTGTCATCTCCCGCAAAAGTATTCCACAGCGATGTGGTCAATTCTTTTGCGGGGGTTTTTTATTTCACATGCTACGCTCGGGTTTCTTCAATCTTTTTCAAAGCCACCAAAAACGCGGCCGTGCGCAAATCAGTGCCATGACGTTCGTGCGCATCCCATACATCAGAAAGTGCCGTCATCATTTGGCTACGCAATTTTTCCAAGACCACTTCTTTTTTCCAGTGTTCGCCATCCAAATTTTGCTTCCATTCATAATATGAAACCGTCACACCACCAGCATTGGCCAACACATCAGGAATGACCGGAATACCGCGCTTGCGAAAAATATCGTCAGCATCAGGCGTTGTAGGGCCGTTGGCAAGTTCTAGAATCAAATCTGCCTGCACCGCGCCGGCATTCTCGCCAGTCAAAACATTTTCAAGCGCAGCCGGAACCAAAACATTTGTTTTCAATGCCAACAATTCGTCATTTGAAACCGCCGCATAATTTTGGCAATCGCACACCGTGCCAATGCAGTAACAATTTGAAATCATACCACGCGCCTGTTTTGACTTTAAAATACTTTTGGGTGACATACCCAACGTACGCGTATCATATATACCGCCGCGCGAATCAGAAATCGCAATCATTTTAAACCCGGCATCATGCGCGGCTTCCGCAAAATAATACCCAACGTTCCCAAACCCCTGCAACACAAAAGCAGGCGGCACCGGAAATTGCAAACGCTTAAATGCTTCTTCCAAAACATAAAAACCACCGTAGCCGGTTGCTTCCGTACGGCCTTCAGACCCTCCATCCTCAATTGTCTTACCGGTTACTACAGCCGGCACTCTACCTCCCATTATAACACCATATTCATCCGCAAGCCAACTCATGACTTTAGGATTGGTATTCAAGTCAGGTGCGGGTACATCAAGCTGTGGACCAATATGCTCTGCAATACCGCGCGTATAAGCCCGTGTCAAACGTTCTAATTCCGCTTCTGAAAGCTCACGCGGGTCAACGCACACACCGCCCTTGGAACCGCCAAACGGCACGCCCGCAACCGATGTTTTAATAGTCATCCAAAACGCAAGCGCCTTTGCTTCATCAAGATTAACGTGCGGATGATAGCGGAAACCGCCCTTGTACGGTCCACGGCTGTTATCATACTGTACGCGAAACGCTGGAAACTTCCGCCGTGCACCATTATCCATTTCAATTTCAACATCAAAAGCAATAACGCGGTCAGGCGCTTTTAATTTTTCAATCAGGGCCGATGCAATGATGCCAAATGAAGCAGCACGCTCAAGCTGCTTCATGGCATTGGTAAATGGGTTATTCATAATAAGGGATAACCGTTAGTATGGTATATTCTCTAGCAAACCCATGGGCACTTTAACGCGGTCAATGCCGAGCCATTGTAATGTTATGGCAGGGTCACCTATATCTGCCACGCTGGTAGTGCTATTATCTGGTTTACGTTGATTGTTCCCCGTCCCCGGAAAACCGCCCTCAACAGTGCTAAACTCAATGGATGTCTTTGAAAGAGTATCGTCTTGAACCGATATTTCATTATTCCAAACAATACTATTATACACACGAGGAGACGCTCCGCCAAATATCTCTTTCTCCTGATAGGAGTTTAGACCAACCCCATTGTTGATAATAGTATTATGAATAATAACAGGCGCAGACAAATCTTTTGACGTTACACCAACAGCGCAACGTTCCAGCACATTATTGGCGATAACAAGATTGTTTGATTGTTCCCCCACATTCACACAACTATCCGCAGAATACAGTATCTGATTGCCGTATATAAACACCGATGAGCCGGAGATTTCAACACCATCACTGCCATTACGCATGAACCTATTATTTTTGACTATGCCATGACCGTAATCCAAATCAAATCCATCAGCACTATTCCCCGCAAACAATGAATTTTCAATAGCAACCGTACCATACTTAACGTTAACACCATCATCAGCGCGCGCATCCCTTATTTCACTGTGGTCAAGAACAAGATTAGAACGATGAACAGCAAGCATGCCAGTAATAAAAGCGCCGTTGACATAATCACCACTGCCACCTTGGATAAAGGCATGCGAAAAAGTACTGGTTGCGTCACCTGCTTGCACAATAGCGACAGTGCCCCACGGTTGACCGCTGCGTGCCGGCATAAAACGAATGGGGCTCTCTTCCGTACCCCGCGCAATGATAGGGCTGTATGAAACAAAAGAAACGCTCGGTGCCAAACGCATTGAAACGCCCGGATCAATCCACACCGTTGTGTTTGAGGGTACAATAATCGTTTTATCAAAATAATAATCCCCTGCCGGCAGTCGGATATCTTGTCCTCGGCGAATAAAACCGGGATGCGCCGCGATAAAGGCAGGGACAGTTGCAATACTTTCTTCAATCTGGTCAAAAGTGCTAACATCAGCATAGCGCATACGATACCACTCTATGGGATGCCCAGTGACAGCGTTAACCGCGCGCAACACAACGCCATCCAAAGCTAACTGTCTATCCTCTTTCTGGAAAACAACAAACAAATTATGCTCCACGGGCTTGTCCACAAAACGAAACGCCGCATGCAATAAAACATCATTATCCATGGTAAAATGTAAGAGACCTTTTTCTGTATTATAGGTTGAGCGTGCAAGCAAAGCATCATCACGATCATAAAGGTTGTTACTGTTAGTATCATAATACAGTTGCGCAGTTTGATTCACATCGGTTGATATATCAATTTCTCTCAAAAGTAAACCGGAATAATTGGTTACCCTTATTGTTAGGCGCATCATACGCTTACGTGCATCAAACCAAACACTAGCGTTGCTTTCATTATTTTGTAAAAGAGAGGAAAGTTGCTTGGGACGGTTAATAACAAAATTTCTGATACGCTGTGCCGTTGCATCAAAGGTAAAATTATTATCTGCCTTTTTCCAATCAGCATAAAAGTGGGCCTTAAATTGTGCGTATAATGTATCATAGTACGCAAGATCATCGGCACGCGCATCAGTATCATTGACATAATTCCATAAAACTTTTTTTTGTTCAAGCGCAATGTGAGGATCCTCAAGCAATATAGAGGCGACAGTTCCACTAAATGCATTGACAACACCACTCTTTGTTTCAAAACTGGCATCCCAAGGAACAAATTGAAACTGACCACTGCTATTATTGAAAAATAGACGGGTATTCGGACCCACTTGATGGTCAGTACCCGACATGACAGTTATAATGTTCCATTTATAAAAATTATCAAGATCAACAATGCGTTTCAATTTTTCATAGGTGCCGGACTTGCCGGCCTTTACATCATTAAACAAGGAAATCAAATAATCAAGCTCACCATAATTATCAAACGTAGTAACAGTGTCACGCACTTTTTTATTCCAATACTCTACAGCACCCCAAATAACACTTCCACTCGGTTCGCCATACAACATTTCATCTGATGGAGAATAAAAATTTGAATTAGAAGGTAACTGCTTTTTTTCAAGATAGGATGAAGTCCAGTCCTCAATCTGAAAATAAACACCGTAAGAAACACCATTAATATGCAGCTTGACAAATTGAGAATCGGGCGGAAACAAACCTAACTTCCTGGCACGGTAATTATTCAATTCTTCACCAAAATATTTTCGGTCTTGGGGTATTATTAATTTAATAGTACGCGTGCCAAAAAAAGGATTCTTTTTCTTGAAGGTAACCTGCCATGAACGTTTTGCGCGCGTCCAATGTGACGCATTGTCACCACGATAACGCACTTCAACATCATAATCAACGTCCTTATATATAAAATGGGCAGGCACGGCTACAGCAAACGGACCCGTCAACCAAGCACGTTTTTCTCCGTTCAAAACGGCAGGATCTAAAATATCGGGTAAATTATCATCAAGTTTTTTCAAATCAGCCGGGTCAATGGAAAGATAATACTCCGGTATTGGTCCACCGCCATACATCTTAAACACATAAGACAAATTCAAAGTGAATTTTATGATGCGACGGGCATCTTTGTAAACAGGATAAAACAATTTACCCGGTATGGTTGAAAGCACTTCAGTTTTATAATGCAGCGCAAAAAAGAACATAAAAAAAATATTGAGAAACACAAAAAGAATACAAAAAATAGAAAGACAAAAAAAGAAGAGCTTACGCCGAGTTAATTTCAACCTTACAGTGAGCAAACGTCTTGCATATAAAATAACTCGTTCGAGCTGTTTTTGGATAATAATAAAAAAACTACTTCTCATACGCGTCAACAAGTAACAATCATATTAGAGCACCGAATCAACAAACTCCTGCAATTTTTCTTTAGGCATACCACCGGAACGGCGGTCAACATTTTTGCCACCTTTAAACAAAATAAAAGTGGGGATGCTCATAACACCAAGCTTGCCCGGCGTTTCATTATTTTCATCAACATTCATTTTGGCGATTTTAATTTTTTTGTCCCCATACTCGCGCGCGAGTTCCTCAACAACCGGGCCCATCATCTTACACGGTCCGCACCACGGCGCCCAAAAATCAACCATAACCGGCACATCACTTTTTAATACTTCCTCCTCAAAATTGTCTTCGGTAAGAATGATCTCCGACATACAAAAAAAATTAATAAATTAAGGCACAAACTGAATTTTGCGCTTGTGCGACTCCTCCGAGTATATCATAAGTGTGTCCCCCACTTCAACCTTTTCACGCACCATTATTTTAAGCCCGCATTCAGAACCATTCGGCACTTCTTTTACATCAGATTTATTCATTTGTAACGCCACAATATCACCCGTGGCCAGCTCCTCACCTCCGCGCATCAAACGCACTTTGGCATTTAAAACCGCCTTACCTTCTGCAAGACGCCCGCCCACCACCTGTCCTTTTTTATCTCCGTGAAAAATTGCAAGCACATTCAACACGCCAAGCTCGGTAATAATTTTTTCCGGGTTCAATAATTTTTCTAGCTGCTCGCGAACATAATTGATGAGATCATAAATGACATCATATTCAAAAAACGGAATTTGTTTATCATGAATATAACGGGCGGCTGCGGGTTGCGTCTGAACATTAAACGCAAAAATTTGAGCTCCGGTAGATTGCGCTTGCTGGACATCAGCCATGGTCAAGTTACCCAAGCCCTTACCAACCACTTTAACACCCACTTCAGGGTGCTGCATCTTGGCAAACGACCCCAAAATGGCTTCAAGCGAACCAAGCGTATCGGCCTTCACAAATACGGGAAAAACTTTTTTCTCCGATTCCTCAACATCTGACTTAAGATGAACCGTATGACGCTGGGCCGCGCGTTGTTCCGCATATTTTGCTTTAGGGTCGATACGATCAGCACTGTCGGCTTTGGCAACATCCAAAATATCACCCACCAGCGGCGCTGCTTTAAAACCAAGCAAAAGCACAGGAATAGAAGGTAGCGCCTCTTTAATATCTTCACCTTTAAAATTTTTCATGGCACGAACTTTGCCAAATAGCTCACCGTTCACGACCAAGGGATCGCCGGCATGCAACGTGCCAGCATGCACCAATACAGTTGCGATTGGTCCTTGTCCTTTATCAATATGCGACTCAATAATAGTGCCCAAAGCCGGCCGGTCAACACGCGCCTGCAATTTTTCAGGATGCATGTCAGCAAGAATCAAGAGCACGTCCAAAAGTGCGTCAATATTCAAATTATTTTTTGCGGAAATTTCAACCATGGGCACGTCGCCCCCCCACGCCTCACTCAAAATATTATATTGGGAAAGTTCCTGGCGAACCTTTTCCGGATTGGCGCCATCTTTATCAACTTTGTTAATGGCAACCACAAACGGCAACTTTGCCGCTTTCAAAATGTGTATAACTTCAACGGTCTGGGGTTTGACGCCGTCATCTGCCGCAACCACCAAAATGGCGATGTCCGCAACTTTGGCGCCGCGTGAACGCATGACCGTGAACGCCTCATGGCCCGGAGTATCANNCCCCATGACCACCACCACCGGCGGACGCTGTTTTAAATCCGCGTATGCCTTGTCTTCTTCAAGCGCTTGCTGTAAAGCAGACACGGACTCATGTTCTACCACCACCTGTGTTGCGGATTCCTGCATTACGGTAAAACCAAGGTCCTGCGCCACAATGGAGGCCGTATCAAAATCAATATTTTCATTTTGACCCGTGAGAATACCACTCTTCATGAGTTCAGTCAAAATCTTTGCAACCGGTAAATTAAGTTTTTCTGCAAAATTCTTGACGCGGATAAGAGACGGCAGCGCGACCGTCAGGCCCTGCGTCTTACGCGCCTCTTTTTCCGCCTGGCGCTGGCGTTCTTGCGCGGCTGCTTCACGTTTTTGCAATTCACGTTTAATATACTTCCACTGCTTCATTATTTGCGCGGCTACACGGTCGTCAATTTTAATGGCCTTTTTGCCAATATCAAAACCAAACTCCGGAAGGACGTCCAAAAGTTCATCAGTCCGCATCTTGAGTTTTCGGGCAAGTTCAGAGACATTCATATAGATAACACTATACGGGAAAAAGTGGGGTATGTCAATAAAGTTGGGATAGGTGTGATGAAGTTGACAAACCCCCTATGACCTGGTATAATTAAAACATAACCTTAACTATTAAAAAAACGCTGTTTGCGCTGGATGTTTTGGTATGTAATAGCAAATTCCCCATGTTTAGCAATCTTTGTGCTTTTGTAAACTCTGGTATAAACAAGGCGATACCTTCAATCCTCACATGGTGAGGATATTACTACATCAACACAGCGCATAGGCGTTTTATTCGTCTATGACTATACTAACCTTTGTTCTCCTTATTGTAGGGCTTGGTTTGGGTTTTGGCGTCGGCTACGCCATCCGAACAAGCATCGGAAAAAATAAAACAAAAAATGCTGAAGCAAACGCGGAAAAGCTCATTGCTGAAGCAAAAATAAAACAGCATGAGCTTATTGTTGAGGCCAAAGAAAAAGCAATCAAAGCGCTTGAAGAAGTTAAACAAGAAGAGAAACGCCGTCGTGAAGAATTAAAGACACAACAGACGCGTCTTGAAACCCGCGAAAATACGTTTGACAAAAAAATTCTTGAGTTGCAAGAAAAACAACAAAAACTGAACGAGCAAATTGAGATGGTCAAACAAAAAGCAGAAGAGGTCCGCAGCATCCGTGATGAGGCAGTCAAAAAACTTGAACACATTGCGGCCATGACGCGTGAACAAGCGCAAGACGAACTTTTTTCCCGTATTGAAAAAGATAGCAAAGAAGCACTTTCAACGCGTATCATGAAGTTGCAAAATGAAAACAGCGAATACTTTGAAAAGCAAGCAAAAAAAATTATTGGCACTGCCATTCAGCGCATTGCATCATCTCACGCGGCTGATGCAACCACCACGGCCGTTGATTTGCCCAATGAAGAAATGAAAGGCCGCATCATTGGCAAAGAAGGCCGCAACATTAAAACCATTGAACGTCTGACCGGATGTGAACTGGTTATTGATGAAACACCGGGTGTTATTTTGGTTTCCGGTTTCTCCCCCATTCGCCGTCAAGTTGCGCGTTTAACGCTTGAAAAATTGATTGCCGACGGCCGCATTCAACCAGCGCGTATTGAGTCATTTATTGAAGAAAGTAAAAAAGAATTGGCGATTGACATTAAAAAAGCCGGTGAACAAGCAATTTATGAACTGGGCATTACCGGTATTGACCCCAAGTTGGTAAATATTATTGGACGTCTTAAATACCGCTATTCCTACGGCCAAAACAATATGGTGCACTCACTTGAGGTTGCACGATTGTCCGGTTTAATTGCGGAAGAACTCGGCGAAGATCCGGTTATTGCACGCAAAGCCGGTTTCTTGCATGATATTGGCAAGGCCGTTGATCATGAAACACCGGGCGGACATCCTGAAATTGGGTACACCATTCTTAAAAAATTTGGTTTCTCGGAAGACATTGCGTATTGTTGCATCGCGCACCATGAAGACAATCCTAAAACATTATTGGGCGCTATTGTTAAAGCCGGCGATGCCATTTCAGGCGGACGACCTGGCGCGCGCAAAGGCACGTATGAAGAGTATATTCATCGTCTTGAAGAATTGGAAAATATTGCCAACAGCTTTGCGGGTGTTGAGAAGACCTACGCCATTCAAGCCGGCCGCGAGGTACGCGTGTTTGTGCGCCCTGGTGAAGTTGATGATTACCAAGCGTATAACTTGGCAAAAGATATTGCGCGCAAGATTGAGTCCGATTTGAGCTATCCTGGTGAATTAAAAGTAATGGTTATCCGCGAAACACGCATTGTTGAGTACGCCAAGTAAGGACTAAATACTTGCAAAAGAGAACCTCGAGTATGCGTTTCAAATGTGCATAGTGCGAAAAGCGACCCCGTGAGGGGTCGCTTTTGCTGTTTGAGGAAGTGAGCGAAGCGAACGACGAGTTCACAAACGAAGCTTTGAGCACATGCACATTTGACAGCATATGAGCTGGTTCTTGCAACACACATGTCTGTATTCCAAACGTAGGCTCGAGCTTCTTCTTGTGTACATGCTTGCCTGCCTTTACCCATCGTCGCTGTGCATAACTTTTTTGCTTGGTTGAGCGTAAAGTTTTATAATGTTGATATTAACGACATACATTAATTGAACTTTATGCCAACGACCATCAACAAAGCTCGTCTTTCAGAATTGCTATCAGAAAAAGTAGGCATCTCCAAAAAAGAAGCAGATGCTGCTCTTAGTACCTTTGTAGAAATTGTTAAACAAACGCTTAAAGAAGGCGGCGAAGTGAATATTGCGGGTTTTGGGGCATTCTCTGCACGAGTACGCAAGGGTCGTGCCGGCGTGAATCCACAAAATAAAAATGAAAAAATCATTATTCCGTCAGTAACCGTACCAAAATTTAAAGCGGGTAAGGGGCTGAAAGATGCACTCAAGAAACCAACGTCTGCGCCAGCACCTGCTCCGGCCGCGCCTGCTACCCCACCATCGGCCCCATCTGTTCCGGCAACTCCATCTGCGCCTCTGTCAAACACGGCTTAACAAATACTCAAAAAGACCCCCGACCTAGTCGGGGGTCTTTTTTTAACTTGACAGAATAAATAAAAACGTCTATACTCGCACCGAAAGTTTGGAGCTGTAAATTGCTGTACCACACTAACCAACGCACACAGCGCGAGGAAACGTGGACAACACCCATGGTATCGTACTGCTTCCCTCCCTCTTCGGAACGTCCCTCTCCTTCTGGTGGCACTGGCTGCTCCTGAAGCTGGCCGGTTACCAGGTGGCGGTGGTGGACATCTACAGGGGGCAGAAGTTCAAGCGACCGTTTTTCCTGAAGATCGTCACCAAGCCGCCCGCGGAGCGCGACCTCTTGGTGGATGAACTCATGGCACGCCTGAACGAGAACGTGGTGCTCACCGGCATCACGGCTGCAGTCACCCGCCTCAAGCAGGGCTGTGGGCGCGTCTTCATCATCGGGTATGGCATCGGTGGCACGTTCGGCCTCAAGTGGGCTGAAACGCAAGGCGACACTCTGACCGGCATCGTGGCCTACTACCCGCACCTGGTGTACCCCATGGGCTTCCCGGCCAACCGCGTTCCGCCGAACTTTGACAAGATCAACGGCAACTGCCCCATAGTGATCTTCTTCGGCAAGAATGACCATGTAACGCAACATTCGCGCATGTGCGCAGAGGAACTCCAGAGGCGCCATCCGACTGTCTCCTTGTCGGTTCTGCCGCGTGCAGGCCACGCCTTCGCGGACTGGGCTATCCAGTGGTGCTTCCCCAACCCTCTCTACCACCGAGCCACCGCGTTGATAACGTGGTACAGCACGCTGCACTTCCTGCACCAGCAGACACAGGACACGACAGCCACGGAAGAACCGGCAACGCTGGCCAAGCACGGCTCGTAGGCGGCCCTCACAAGAGCCCAGAACAGCAACCAGCCCAAAAACAGACACGACAATCGCGCACCGGGGCACGCGTGATTGTCGTTTTTTTAAAAAACAAAAACCGCTTATGCACGCGGCTTGTGTTCTCTGATATAAACTCTAAAGAAAGATTATATTTGAGTAGGGAGTTTTTTGTAATGCGCTCTCCCCGTTGCGCGCTGCTTTGGCCCTCCTGACCCTGCTAAAAATCACGGAACGGTATCCACCGGTTCACACCATGGCTAATGTGCCGCTCGTACCCTCCCACGAGCACCTCATCCCCCGGCATGACGGTGAAGTTAAGACCGCGTACAGCCCAGGCGCTGTATGGCAGCTTATCGCCGCCATGCCAGTCAAACCCGTTGACGCACACTGGCCGGTCACCGTGGTTGAGGATGAAGAAAACTCCAGGAGAGGACGTGGAATCCATTTGGTCAACCCAGACGGTTCCAAAACCCACCGAGGCAACTTCTGGATCCTCGGGGGCCCAGAAATTTTCAAAGTTTCCCGCAAGCGTAACAAGGCGTATACCAGCGCCTCGCGCGTAGCCGTCCTCGTCCCGGATCTGCGCGCTCAAGCCGGCGGTGGGGTCCTCATAGAGGACCGCGCGGAGCTCGGGGCGCTGATGCATAGGCGGGGGCGGCGCCATCTTATTGCAGAAGTCGGCGATCTCCGCAGGCTCGTTGCTGATGACTTCCATCTCCGCCACATCGGAGAAAAAATCGTCGTCAGCCGTATCAACGACGTTGTCACCGTCGTTATGACCCGTCCNNAAACCCTCCGTAAAAAAACACCTTTTGTCAAGGTACCCGGCCACTAAAAATTTTACTCCAATTCCTTAAACTCTTCCAGCAATTTTTTTTGTTTTCTATTTAATTTTTTGGGAACTTCAACAACGGCTTGGACATACAAATCACCACGGTGTCCTTCTCTTTGCAACTGTGGCACACCATATCCTTTTAAACGAATACGCTGTCCGGGTTGTGTTCCCGCCGGAATGGCAAGTTTCACCGATCCATCAAGCGTTTCAAGGGAAATAGTATCACCCAATGCAGCTTGCGCAAAACTGATATGCGCGTCAGTGTATAAATCCATACCACTGCGTTCAAAACCCTTTTTATTGCGCACAGAAACGCGTACATATAAGTCCCCGTGGTGTCCGCCTTGCACGGACTCACCGTGTCCGGAAACACGAATCGTTTCACCATCTGAAATGCCAGCAGGTATTTTTATTTTAATATCAGAATCACGCGTGAGAACACCATCGCCTCTGCAATGCTTACAGACCTTTTCAGGTACTTGACCCGCGCCATAACATGTCTCACAGGTACGCGCCGTGCGCATCATACCCAAGATGGTACGCTGCATGTGTTCTATCTGACCGGAACCGCCGCACGTACCGCATGATTTTTTGTGCGTGCCCGGTTCAGCGCCGGAACCATTGCACACATCACAATTATTTTTTTTACGCAGTTGCATGATCTTGGTTTGGTCATGCAGCACCTCTTCTAAATTAACTTCAACATCAACTTGAATGTCGCGACCGCGTTGTACACTTCTACCACCACGACCGCCACCGCCAAACAAATCACCAAACAAATCACCCAGGTCTATGCCGCCAAAATTAAAATGAGCGGCACCGCCGTTTTGACCCCGTGCGGCACGCATAAAGTCCTCCCAGCCCACGCCACCGCCAAAACCGCCCTGCTGTTCA
>DNQG01000041.1 GCA_003501255.1 Candidatus Magasanikiibacteriota bacterium | reverse complement strand
CATGCGCCGGGCCTCGTCCAGCACGAACTGCACCACCGCGAGCTCCTGCTGCGGGGCCAAGCCGTAGAACTCGATGCACCCGGGCTCGTGCTCCGCGTCCCAGACCACGAGCACGTTGGCGTTGGCGGCTTCGCGCGCTATGAGCACCAGGCGCACGGGCGTGAACGTCTCCACGATCGCCTTGCATTCCGGAGCGCACGTCACCCCGTCCTTGTTGATCCTCACCCGCAACTGCTTCTCCGTCGTCGACATGGTCGCACCTCCCGTTCTCTGAAGAAGCCCAAAACTACTGGGCGCGTTGCACAAAAAGCCCGCCAACCGTTGGCGGACCTCTGTTGTGCCTGCGTTATACTATGTTTTATGAATGTTGTCAAGCCCCCTTATACGGGAACCCCAAACGCCATCTCAACAAACTTGGCTACTAAGTAACCCACCAACGCGGCTCCGGCAGATACCATCATTAATTCCAATCCGCTCTTCCACCACCGCTGTGCTGTATACTTTGTTCGTGCTGCGCCAACCAAAAACAGACCCACAAGAGTAATAACCACTGAAAAAGGAATGGCTCCGAGCACTGAACGGAAAAAATAGGGCGCTACCGGTATTAAACCGCCAACAATATATGATAATCCCATAAGAAGCGCATTGCGACGCGGTTCATCAAGAGCATCCGGAATAATTTTAAGTTCAGAATGCGCCATTTCTTTTAACAACAACTGTTTATGTTTGCTTACTTCTGCGGCGATTTTTGCGGCCTGCGGCGCGGTTAAACCTTCTGCGCAATACATCGCAGCCAGTTCTTTTTGTTCTTCAGCGGGATATCGCTCCAGTTCTTCTTTTTCTTCTGCCAACTTGCGTTCCTCAACTTCTTTCACTGATTTTGAAGAAAGATAAGAGCCCGCGCCCATGGACAACGCCTCAACCGCAATGAGCACAAAGCCGGATAATATCACCACAAATTGATTCTGTGTGCCCACGGCAATGCCGGTTATTACACCCAACGTTGACACCATGCCATCTTCCAAACCAAATACAACTTCGCGCACGGTTGAAGTAAGACGCGGATTTCCATGATGCAAATACGTTGAATGTTTTTCCATAGCTAACCAATCTCACGCTCAATTTCCATCAATCGGTTATATTTCTCAACCCGTTCACTGCGCGATAAACTGCCGGCTTTGATAAAGTCAGCGTTCACGGCGACCGCGAGGTCGGCAATGAACGTATCCGCGGTTTCGCCTGACCGGTGTGAGACGGAAATTTTGTAGTTATTTTTTTGCGCTACCATTATGGTTTCAATGGTTTCAGTCAACGTGCCTATTTGATTCAATTTAATTAAAATAGCATTCCCCACTCCTTCTTTAATACCACGCGCCAGCCGTTCTTTATTGGTTACAAACAAATCATCGCCCACCAATGTTATTTTTTTACCCAAATCACTCGTGTGTTCTGCCCATTCCTTCCAATCATCTTCTGCCAAACCGTCTTCAACAGAAATAAGCGGATACTTTTTAACCCACTGCGCTAATATTCCGCGCCACTGCTGCGCAGACCATGCTTTTTTGGTGCCCTTTCGCTCCATGTAATACTTCCCGTCCTGGTAAAATTCAGAAGCCGCAACGTCCACGCCCAGCATTACTTGTTTGCCCGGTTTGTAACCGGCTTTTTTAATGGCCTCAACCAAAATATCAAGCGCCTTCTGCGTTGACCCAAGTTCAGGAGCAAAACCACCTTCGTCCCCCACGCCGGTTGCCAAATGGTGCGCTTTCAATAAACTTTTTAGAGCATGAAACACTTCAGCGCCTATACGTACACGCTCGGCACACCGGCGCGCTTGCGGAATAATCATAAATTCCTGCACGGTCAGATTGTTGTCTGCATGCCGCCCGCCGTTTATGACGTTCATGGTAGGAAATGGCATTTTAAAACCGGCGTAACGCAGTCCATACGTTTGCCTAATATATTTATACAACGGTAAACCAGCCGTTAGAGCCCCAGCACGCGCGCACGCAAGTGAAACGCCCAAAATGGCATTCGCACCTAACTTTTTTTTATTGGGTGTGCCATCAAGCGCCAACATGAGCGCGTCAATCTTTTTTTGTTCGCGCACGTCGCGACCGCGCAAGCGTGGCGCGATAATGCGCTCAACATTGCGGCATGCTTTTAATACACCATTTCCGCCATACCGTTTGCCTCCATCGCGTAATTCCAAGGCCTCATGCGTGCCGGTTGAGGCGCCGGATGGTACAGCCGCTTCAGCGCGTATACCATTATGCAAGGTTACAAAAACCCGCACAGTAGGATTACCGCGCGAGTCCAAAATTTCTTGTGCTTTAATGGATTGAATTTTCATACATAACCCCCTATTCCAGCTCAAAGTCAACGGTCACGACAACTTCAACTTTTTCAGAGCCACTGCTTACCTCCGGGGCTAACAAACGCGCTTCAGCTATTCCTCCCGCATAAAAAGGAATGGGAGTATCATCCGTGGGGACATATTCATTAAATCCCGCCACGCGTACCACACGCACACCAAGCATGCTTGCCATGTCTTTAATTTTAACTTGTACTTTTGCTAATGCCTCGCGACGCGCCTCTGCTAACAATGCTTCTTTGTCCTCAACCGTAAATTCAACACCGCTGATCTGATTGGCGCCTTTACTGGTGGCAAGCTGTAATACATCACCAATTTTTTCAAGATCACGTATGCGTATCTCAAGCATGTGGTTTACCTCGTAGCCCATAAGTTGTTGCACTCCATCAGTATACGAATAGCTGGGATAAATACTATAGCCCTGTGTCTGCATATCATCTTCCGGAACACCAAGCGCACGTAATGCCTGCTGCAGATCATTCATTTTTGTGGTGTTCTCTCCCTGCGCTGTGGCAACAACCGGTGCCTGTGTTAAAAGTCCCACATTAATTTTGGCAAGAGTTGGCACGCCGTACACGTCACCAGTGCCTTGGATGCTTACCAAACTTACCGGACGGTCGGCCCGGCCAATAGAGCTGTATTCACGCAAGTTATTTCTAATTTCCGTGCCTACCCAAAAAATAATATATACGGATAAAATACCAGCAAATGTAATGAACAAATTACGGATAAAACGGTCAGTTTGATGATTGAGTTTAAACATATTATAAGTATACCACACTACTTGATAATTTTGTAAGTACCCTTATCAAGCGTCCATGCCACAGCCGGACCGGACGTGATTTTGGCTCCTGCCAAGCCCATTTCGTACTCAAGCACCGCACCGTTTTTCATGCGGATCTGAAAAGCCGCTGCGGACTGCACCTGTACGTTATTATTCAAAAGTATGGAACCAAAGGGTGCGTAAAAAATAACCGTTTCCGCATTATTTGAAACTTTAATGGAAGGATTGTTAACCACGTCAAGCGATGTATCAGTAGATGCAAGCACCACATAGCCCCCTTCTCCCAAACTCCCGAACGTACAATTATTTTCAACTTCAATTTTTCCGTCAACCACCAAAGCACCGCTAAATGGCCCGTACGTGCTGTCAAGCTGTAAAGAGCAATTGGTACCAAACTCAAGATCACCATGTACATAAATAGTATCTTGCATAATAAGGGTGCTGCCGTTTTCAAGTTCAAGGTCCCCGGTAATCTCAAGCGGTCCAAGCCACTCTGTCTCGTTTTGCTCCACGATGTAGTCGCCCTCGTAAACCCCTCCGGTTTGTGCCGCAACTTTCCATGTGTCAATGGTGCTTGAGCTAATGGAAAATGCAAGCTGCTCCGGAAGCTCTGGCGGCGGTTGACCGCCGGTTGACTGCCCCGCCTGGTTGCATGTTTCTGATACGGCATAAAAAATATCATCACCTACAGTGCAGAACGTGGCGGTGCTCACATAGGCGTCTTCACCAATGGTACCATTATAAAAAACCGTAGCATAGACGTTGTTGGCAACAGTCGTGCGCTCAATGCGCGGGCCGTGCGCATTGCCAAAATTCTCTTGCCCTCGCTCCGTACCCACGTCCACGTTATAAAGCATATTTTCACTGCCCTGAAAAATTTTAAATGCCAAATCCTTGCCCGAGTCAGTCATGTTTCCGTTATTCCATTCAGTGCCACTATACGCATTACCGCCGTTGTAGGCGCTTCCTACTGTTGCTTTCAGTTCCCAATACCAATACTGGCTTGGTGAACCGGCATTAATAACGAGCCAGTATGGCACGCCTGCCTGTAGATATACGGGTGAATCAAACTCAACATCAAACCAAGTAAAATTATCCGGGACGTTGAAATAACTGTAACTTTTTGAGACCAGCAGGGCACTGGGTTGACCGTTATTGTTGGTTGCAATACCCACCACGGCGGTGCTGGGCGCCACGATTTTACGCCATTCAATTTGCGCTTTGTACACAAGCCCTCCGCTGGGTAATACAAATTGTTGCGCCCAATCCTCCTGCGCCGCAATTTTGCCCGCAGTAATGGTCTGGTCCTGGAGCGTCTGTTCAAGCAACGGCAACACCTCCAGATCTTCAGCCACCAAGGCATCGCCCGTAATGCGCGCGCCCGGGTCGCCTATGATGCTACCGTTTGAATACACTGATCCTACAACGGTTGTGTTATTTTCCATCTTAAGCCCCCCGTTGCCCACCTGAACCGCATAATGAAACGGCGCGTCATCAACCGGCCGATCCAATTTCATGAACGTCTCAATGACACGCTCTTCACGCGGGCTTGCAATAGAAGGTATGGCGCCCTTCACGGTTATTTTTTTGGTAGTGTTATCAATATTCGTTACCGTCACCAGCACCTCACCTTCACCAAGAGCAAATTGTTCACTGCTGTACTGCGTGCTAGAATTAATCCGTACAAGCGCTGCATTTAACCCGGCTTCAGCCAATGCAAGCGTTTGTTCTTTGCGCGCGGTTTGACGCAGTTTTTTAGTATGGATGGCGCTTCTATCAATGAGCGCCACGCTTCCCGCAAGGATAATCGCCAAAAATACAAGTGCCAGCACTGTTACTTGCCCGGGTTGCCTCTGCACAATGAAGCGTTCAAAAAATTTCATCATACCCTACTTATTCCTCAAACGAATAATAATAGCATCGTTTGCTGTATGCGTTACGCCGCGCGTGATGCCTTTTGAGCCAATCGTTATGGTGACGGCTTGCGTATCAGGTGGAGTACCATCGTAATCAAACGCAACCGTATCAAGAAAAACATCAATGACCCTGTCCCCTGAAATGCGCTCACTTTCTTCATCGGCAACAACAACACGCCGCAACTGTGTACTGCTCGCGCGGTAGATAACATAATCAGATGCCGCATCATCGTCTTCTCCACCCAATACCGGAAGGGCAATGACCAGTGTGGTGGTTGAGGACGTATACTCACCGTATGTTGTTGCAATGCTCCTA
>DNQG01000010.1 GCA_003501255.1 Candidatus Magasanikiibacteriota bacterium | reverse complement strand
ACCATGCCGGGTCCGCCGCCGTAGGGAGCATCATCAACCGAGTTGTGTTTGTCTACGGCAAAATCGCGGAGGTTGACCGCGTTTACTTTTATGAGCTTTTTTTTCTGCGCTTTGCCGAGCAAGCTCTCTTGGCAATAGCTATTGATAAGGCCGGGAAATATGGTGATAACGTTAAATTGCATATGATGGCATTATAACCACAACCACGCCTTGTGTAAAGAATCTTTGACAACGTAGCAATACTTAGAGTAAGGTTGCTGATAAAGACGGTGGCTCAAAGGAGGTTCCTCGTGCTCCCAAACGCAACGATACTGTGCGTGTTCCTCACGCTCTTGCCGACTTATGCGCTTGCCGCAGACAACAGCGCAAGCAAGCCGTGGTACACGGGTTTGACGCCCATTCTGCTGCTGGTGCTGGCTGTTATTATCGTGGTGTGGCGTCTGCCCAGGGCCAAGGAAGAGTTCCAGGGACAGCTTGGTTATCTGACGGTCAAGGGCTACCGCTTCCGCCGCGCCATAAACTGGGTGTTTTTGGGCGCTACCTATGCGTTCCTGTACTGGGGGCGGTACAACCTGAATCCAGCCATCAAGACAATTGGTGGGGCAGCCATGGTGTCAGATTTCAACTGGATATTCTCGGTTGGCACCATTGTCTACGGCGTATCGTTTGTGCTCAACGGGCCGCTCACTGACCGATTTGGTGGGAGGTTCTCTATTCTCACTGGCGCACTTGGCGCGTGCGTGGCTAACATCCTCATGGGGGTCGCTTGTTGGATGGCATACACCAGCAGGATAGAGCACCGGTTGCTGTTTTGGGCACTGGTGGTGCTTTACCCCGTCAACATGTATTTCCAAAGTTTTGGCGCGGTGGCCATAGTCAAGTGCAATGCGGCATGGTTTCATGTGCGCGAGCGCGGAGTGTTTGGAGCCATCTTTGGTATTCTCATAGCACTCGGGATATACTTTGCGTTTGACTGGAGTTACGTCATCCTCAATGGATGGAAGCTACCCGTGCAGTGGGCGTTCTTTTTCCCCGCTGGCGCGTTGTTGATTGCCTACATTGCAGATCTGATTGCGGTTCGCAACAGACCATCTGATGCAGGATTCAGTGACTTTAACACGAGCGATGCAACATCAGGCCAGGCGCACGGGCCATCCGATAATCCGCTCATGGTGTTCAAGAAAATGATCAAGAACCCCGTGATCATGATCATCGCCGGTATTGAATTCTGCAGCGGGTTCCTACGTCAAGCCATGATGCAACAGTACCCGTTGTATGCCAAGGCCACCGGAGCTGCTGAACTGTTCGTATACCAAAACTGGGGCATGATGCTGTGCGTTGCCGGTATTTTGGGTGGTGTGTTCGCCGGCTTCCTTTCTGACCACATTTTTGGTTCACGCCGTGGGCCCGTGGCAACGCTTTTGTACATTGGGTTGTTGGCAGGGAGCATCATGATGTGCTTCATGATAGGCCATCCGCAGCTCGGAGTGCTGGTGGTGTTCATGTCGCTGTGCGTCATTGGCGTACACGGCATGCTATCTGGCACTGCCAGTATGGACTTTGGCGGCACCAAAAATGTTGGAGTCGCCGTTGGATTAATAGACGGGTTTGTGTACTTGGGGACCGGTCTCCAGTCCCTGTTGTACGCAAATATTCTTCCTGAAGGGGGCGCCGCAGCGGCCAACCCGGCCAACTGGTCCAGTTGGCCCGTGGCCATGATTCCACTTGCAAGTATTGGACTTTTGCTGGCCTTCACGATCCGCCACGCCAAACCAAAAACCTCATAGGTCTGGCGTGAGATGGCGCGAAGTGCCTCTTGTTTTGCCCCTGTGTCAGCTATGCTGGTGCAGGGGTTATTTTTTAAAAAAAATACGGACCGCCCAGAACACACGTGTGTCTAGGCGATCCGTCCGACCTATGCGCTGCTTCTTGCGAGCGCTAATCGGCTAGTTAAAACAAACTTCAATGAGCGTCTGGAGCCGGTCCCACGGGATGCGCGTGGGCTCTACGGCCGGCGCGGTCTGGCTGCCATTCAAGAGCATGTTGTACACAAAGTACCAACACTCGGCTCCAGGAATGGTCGCCTCACGCGGAAGTCCTCGCCCGGCTTGGCGAACTTGCGACGTGCGTCCAGCGCCAACCAACCCCACTGCATGACCTTCAGATCATCACGTGGGTTTAAAGCTTGGGAGTAAATTCATGAATCAGAACTGCCTATGGTGAACTCATTGGAATATATAATCTGTTGTTCTGATCCGTCTTCTTTCCAACTTTTTGTAACGACGTGATATGTACCCGGCAAAACTTGTTTTTCCACCACGACCGGCGGACTCACGCTAGTGTCGCACCAACTCTCCTTCTGGCTCCAACTCAGTGTTTCTGTCCCTCGGATTGCGACCCTGTACGCAACGGGCGCGGCTGGCAAAGATTCCTCCGTACATGGAGAGTCCAAAAGACGCACAGGTATGGGATCATCACCAGCGACCAACCGAACAATACTATACGGACGATTCCCATCGCCGAATCTCCATACGTATGGTCCGGAATTATGAAACACAATCTTCACTTCCTCCCCCGGTTGGTAGGAAACATCATCGGTTGTAATGTTGAGAAGAGCAGGATCTGCTTCCATAGTGTTTTGATTTTTACGAAAAAAAATAAAAAAAGTGCTAAATATTAAAATGAATATGGCGAAAAGAATAAAAATGAAATATTGTTTTTTCTTCATATCTGACAATTTTAAAAAATATACAGCTATATTCTGGCGCACTGTTCGGGTGTGAAATATTCAGGCAAAACCGGTATCTGATTCCCGCTGTAATCGCGCCTGGGCCCTCCGACAAGGGCGGGGTGAGCGAATGATTCAACCTCTTCCCATCCGCGGTCCGTCTTTGCCAGCGTTATGGTCCAAAACGGAACTGGTTTGGTGTCTTTGGTTACGGGAAACCCGAAAAACTCCAGTTGTTCAGATCCGTCTGGTGACGGGAATTTTTTGGAGTCCGCTAGAGACGGGAATCTTGATGCCTCTGAAGATGAAAATTCCACGCGACCGCGCCAGATGACGCCATCTTTCGGCGGGAATCTAAAGGGTACAGCTGTAACCGAAACCGTTTCAATCCCTAGAAAAAATTGCTCCTTTGTAATAGGATTAACATAGATACTCTGATAAACGACGCATTTTTGCCAATGCTTCTGAAAAGACGATACTGCTAACGCTTCGGCTTCTGCCGCCAATGAATCTGATTGCATAGGTTTGTTGAAAAAGAAAAAAATTATAACTGACGCGATAATTATCACGCCAACGCCGATCCAAATAAAAAAAGATGCGCGCATAAAATTAATATACCATTCTGTTTTGCAGAAAAACTGCTCCGCTTGGCAATTGATACAGTACAGTACTCAAACCCGCGTACTCTTCTAAACGAAACCCAAAGGCGTTAATGGCGAACGAGTCAACATACACTCCCTGCGAGACATCAAAGAGTGACACCCGGCCAGCGTCAACCAAATCAAACAGCGCCCGTGTGAAATACGGGTCAACATCCAGACCGACCTTTTGTGCAACTTCATTGATAACAACTTCATCAGATTGCCGAGCTTGTTCTTTCATCTTGTCAAAAAGGGTGCGATCCGCGTATTCACCGCCCTCGGCCAATTCTTTCCCGTACATTTCCATCATTTCACCATACTGAATTATAATCTTTGCCGCCCCATTGTTTACCAAGTAGACAATTTTTTTATCCGGCACGTCAGCGAGCGTCTTTACTGTGCGTGTCGTATCCCATTCTTTTGGAAACTCGCTTGTTTTTTCTTCAATATCAGACCCCGATGAGAAAGAAATGGTATTCATGATGGAATCAAATAGTGGAAGTTGATCCTTCAAGGGCGACGAATCCGCCGCGGAAAGCTCCACCACAAAATATTTATCGTCCTTTTCCGCGCCTGTGGCACGCGCCTTCACAGGAAACGCATAACGATGCTCAATTGTATACCCATTATAGTATGACAGGATCGTCCTGCGGCCTTCCCTCCCGGCAATTGTTATGGGTTCAGGTTGGCCGATGCTGGCAGACTCGTTACTATCTCCTACCTTATTGTTTGGATACGCATACGCTTTATAGTTTTGCATGATAGGTTTTGTTGCGCCAAACTGTATAACGCTCATACTGATAGAGGGGAAAACACCGTCATTAACTGGTCTAATTACTCCGCCTTCCATTTTGCCATGAACATCTTGACCGTATGCAGTGTCCTTGAAAACCGCGGCCGGAAAGCTCAATGTAAAGAAGCGGGTAGTGAGCGTATCTTTCACTTCAAACACCGACGCGGAAGGTATGGATGCGGGCATAAAAAATTCTTGATATACTAAAACAAAAATTAATACGGCTCCAAGCGCTAAAAACGTCAAGACAAGGGTATAAAAAATCTTCCGCGTTGTGGAATACATATTCATGAATTATACTCGATAAACGCTGTCAGCTCAACACAA
>DNQG01000025.1 GCA_003501255.1 Candidatus Magasanikiibacteriota bacterium | reverse complement strand
AGTCGTGACGGCGGTGTACACCGTCCGCGCCACCTGCTTCACCACCGCAACCGCCTTGGTGATTGTTCTAGTGAACCACCCCCAGATGGACCGCACTTTTTCCGTGAAACTCTGGTCCACCCAGGTGGTCACCGTGTCATACACGGTACTCGCCACCTGTTTGGTGACGTACGACCCTTGGTCAACGATGTTGCGCACTGTATCATACACCGTCCGCGCCACCTGCTTCACCACATTGGCACCCTGGTCAACGATGTTGCGCACTGTATCATACACCGTCCGCGCCACCTGCTTCACCACATCAATAACTTTTTCAACCATGTGTGTCCCCGAACGCACAACACTTTCAGTCACATCACGCGCAACATCAACCACTTTCTCAACCATGCGTGTGCCAATTTTTATCACATCACGCGCCACTTCTTTTAACACCGTGGTAACTTTGGGAACCAACACTTTAACTTTTTCAATAATTTTTACCGGCACCTGAACAACAACGGCGACTACCTGCTCAACAACTTCAACAACTTTCTTACCAGCACCAGCCACAGCTTCCACAACCGCATCAAAACCGCTGACCAAATAATCTTTCATTTGAACACCAAAATCTACAACACTTTTACCGGCGTCTTGAGCCAACTGCCATGCTGCTGCAGCGCCTGATTTCATCGATTCCCACATTTCACCGGCTTTCTGCGTAATCATATCCCAGTTTTCAATGGCCCATGAAGTGCCTTTCAAAAGCAAACTGCCACCGGCAAGCAACAAAGACAACGCACCAAATCCCAGACCACCGACCACGGTTGCAGAGCTCGCGAGAGCCGCAATGGCTGCAGCGCCTGCGAGCATATCAAGTCCGCCGGATAATGTATCAAGCAAAGCAACCCAACCTTCACGGGTGCCCAGAGCCCCCAGCCCCTCTTCTTCAAGGATACGCAAAAATTCAGGACCGGACTTAGTAACTTGTAAAAATCCAAAAATAATACCAAGGCCGGCAAGCGCGCCACCGGCAAGTTTGGCAAATGGTGCGAGCGCTTCAGCAAGCTTTGCGCCATACGCCGCAGCTGCCGGAAACTTAGCCGCAATGGCTGCGGCAACGGACTCAAGCGGAGATGTTATTTTTCCGGTCCAATCGGATACTTTGTCAATAACCGGCGCGAGTTTACGGGCAAGTAAACTATCCGCACTCATCAAAGCATCGTCAAGAGCACCCACATTTTTACCGGCATTTAAAGCAGCCGCATCATCAAGCACTCCTACTTGCGAGCCGGCACGTTCTAGAGTGTCCATCAAAATAGGCGGCTTGGCTGTGCCATAAGGCAAAACATATACTGCTTTTTGTCCTATAAGACGGTTTTCCAATACTTCACCCCATGTTTTAAACCCCTTAAAACCAATACGTTCAGCATATTCCAAAGGTATAGCGTCGGTTGGCAAATAAACACGCACGGGTATTTTTTCATAACCCATGTCTAAAGCAACCGCCGCGCGAGTATTATCAAACAAAGTTATTCCGTCAGGAGTTAAAACTGCTTCAGGTGGGTCAAGTGTTCCCCAACCGTTTTTCAAAAGTTCGCGATAACGGAGCGCCTTCTCACCTTCTACCCCGCCAGCACTTGTTTGACTCCATAGCAGATCTGAAAACGAAACTTCGGTGAGCGTGCCAGCGCCGGTCGCCAAGGGGCTGCCTACGACAACAGAACCGCCAATAACACCGCCAATGCTGCCCACCGGTGGTGTGCTTATATTTACATTGCCAAAAGTAACTGCTTGTGTTTCCCTGCTGGTCTGGTTACTCGGCGGCAGCGGCGCTATCTGCGCCTCAAGAGGCGGAGTATACACGGTCTGCGGAACTCCGGTACTTTGTGGTGGTGAAAAATTTGCCGCAAAAACAAGCGGTGTCGTTGAAGATAGTAACACGACAAAAGCAACAACAGCCGCTGCTAGCATGCCAATTGTTTTGCGTTGTGTTTTCATATTATTTTATAAAAAAAATTAATAATTTTATTTTTCCAAAAACCAGGATTCCCCACCATACCATTTCTTAATGTCTGCATGAATGTCAAAGTACTCTCCATACGCAACACGACGCGTATTTGAATCCACGCCGTCTCCGTCTTCATCTTCATCAATCCAACCTTTAAACCATGCTGTTTTTGGATCTGCATGAGCGCTTTTAAATAAATCCTCAACATAACTCTTTGCAAGAATATCCCCCCACGCCTGCGCTTTGTCTTTGTCTTGTGCATGAATTAAAAACCTACTACTGTCTTCATAATCACACCCAAATTTGTTATTATCAACAAACTGAGGGGGTGTCTCATAACCAAAAATGTACAGATAGTCTTTCATACGGTTTTCAAATATATCACAGGCCGTTCCAAGAGTTTTGTGTGCGTCTTTTAGATTAATTATATTTGAATGATTGTTGTTTCTTCATGTATGCCTGCTTGCAAATAGGCAAGAATACGTTGTTCATCATCTTTTGAAATGTGGGTGCAACTCACTTGCAACCCAGGTGGCTCCGGAGACAATGTAAAATTGCCGCCCTGTTTGTTCTGCCACAGCCAGCGTCCTTGTTCACGAATAAAACCAAGATTATTACGGTCAACATACGCTTCATCAAAGGAAGGGCCAAGGTCTGGCGGTTGAGCATCTTTTACACGAATGAGATACTCACGCATAATATGCTCTTCCTTATAATAATCTTCCGGGTGCTTCAACCTATCCAAAAGCGCCTTGCGCGTCTTTTTGGAAAAATCATACTTGGGAAGCAGCACAGACGTACCATCTTTTTTAATCAAACGAATACCGTTTTTTTCTTCAGCAACACCGGCCAAAGCATCACGAGGAATGGTACGCGCAGCACCAAGGCCGGGCGAACCACACACAATGTTGTCCGGAGTAATACTAACGCGCGGCTTACGGTTTGCGCCACCAATGATGACACCAAGTGCCCCGGGCGCTACCAAACGCCAGCCAGCCCCACTATGGCCACTGACAAACGCGACAACAGCAA
>DNQG01000012.1 GCA_003501255.1 Candidatus Magasanikiibacteriota bacterium | reverse complement strand
TCTCCAAAACGCTGACCACCAAATTGCGCCTTACCACCAAGCGGTTGCTGGGTGATTAAACTGTAGGGGCCAATAGAACGCTGGTGAATTTTATCGTCAACCATGTGATTCAATTTTAACATGTAGTTGTAACCAACTGTTGATTTGTTATCAAACGGCTCACCAGTGCGGCCGTCATACATTTGTACTTGGCCACTCACCGGGAATCCGGCCCGTTCAAGCTCACTTTGAATTTGATCTTCCGTAACACCATTTAATACCGGCGTTGCGACTTTGTAGCCGAGTGCGTTGGCGGCAAGTCCCAAATGGGTCTCCAAAAGTTGCCCCAAGTTCATACGTGAAATAACACCAAGCGGAGTAAGGATGATATCAACCGGCGTGCCATCTTCCAAGAAAGGCATATCTTCAGCCGGGACTACGCGTGAAATAACGCCTTTGTTACCATGGCGACCGGCCATTTTGTCGCCAACCTGAATTTTACGCATATCGGCAACAGTCACCTGCACCTGGCGTGCGACACCGGGCTGTAGTTTGTCTCCGGCTTCTGCGGAAAATACTTTGATGTCAATGACTTTACCGCGGCTGCCATGCTCCAAATAAAGTGACGAATCGCGCACGTCACGAGCCTTCTCACCAAAGATAGCGCGCAATAAACGCTCCTCTGCAGATAATTCCGTTTCACCTTTTGGCGTAATTTTGCCAACCAAAATATCGCCGGATGATACTTCAGCGCCAATGCGCACAACACCTTCTGAATCAAGTTTCTTTAATTTTTCTTCTGAAACGTTTGGAATATCCGCCGTCACCTGTTCAGGACCGAGCTTTGTTTCACGGACATCCGTGGGGTAATCTTGAATGTGAATTGAAGTATAGCGGTCGGTCTGCACCACGCGTTCAGAAAGAATAACCGCATCTTCATAGTTAAAACCGTCCCAAATCATATAGGCAACCAGCATGTTCTGCCCGAGTGCGAGCTCGCCATTTTGCGTTGAAGGGCCGTCTGCAAGCACATCGCCTTTCTTCACTTTCTGACCTCGTTCTACCGTAACGCGCTGATTAATGCAGGTTGAGTGGTTGGAACGAACATATTTACTCAAACGGAATTTGTGTTCAGTACCTTTTTTGTCTTTCAAAACAATGCGGCGGCCATCAACTTCTGTAATTTCACCGTCTGCTGGTGCTAAAATAACGTGGCCAGAATCAACCGCAGCACGGTGCTCAACACCCGTACCCACAATGGGCGACTCGGGCTTGATGCACGGTACAGCTTGGCGCTGCATGTTTGTTCCCATCAAAGCGCGCGTTGCGTCGTCATGTTCCAAAAATGGAATGAGGGATGTTGCGATGGAAACAATCTGGTTTGAGGCGACGTCAATATATTCTACGTTATCTGAATCATCAATGTTTGGCTTGCCATAACGGCGCACACCAACTTTTTCTGCTTTAAAATATCCTTTTTCGTCAACTTCCGCAGATATTGATGTGGTCACGGATTTTTCTTCCTGAAATGCATTCAAAAACACCACTTCATTAGTAACGCGCGGTTTCACGGGCACTTCTTTAATACTTTTTTCTTTTTCAAACGCTGCTGCAAGTTTACTATCAATAGCTTCACCTTTAGCAGCAATCACGCTATCTTTTTCATTTTTAATATCTTCACGGACAATTTCACCTTCCGTAAAACGCGCTTCATTGGGAACCACGCGAATAACTTTGCGATACGGTGTTTCAATAAAACCAAATTCGTTCACGCGCGCAAAGCTTGAAAGGTGTGACACCAAACCAATATTAGGACCTTCCGGCGTAGCAATAGGACACACACGGCCATAGTGGGTAGGGTGCACGTCACGAACTTCAAAGCCGGCACGATCACGTGAAAGACCACCCGGACCAAGGGCGCTGATGCGACGCTTGTGTTCAAGTTCAGACAATGGATTGGTTTGATCCATGAATTGTGAAAGCTGCGAGGACATGAAAAACTCACGCACTGCGCCAATAACCGGACGCGCGTTTATCAAACGAGACGGCGTGAGCCCATCCATTTCATAGGTGCTCATACGGTCTTTCACAATACGCTCCATACGCGCAAGACCAACACGAAAACGATTCTGCACCAGTTCACCCACCGCGCGGATGCGGCGGTTACCCAAGTGGTCAATGTCATCGGACTCATCTTGCGTTACGTTCAGGCGCACCACTTCTTTAATAACGGTCAATAATTTTTCCGGAGATAAAATACGGTTTTCTTTCTGGTCAAGATCTTCATTCTTCCAGTCCACACCAAACCGCGTGTTGAATTTATACACACCAACACGGCCAAGGTCATACCGATCAAAATTAAAAAACATGGCGTGAATCAAACTCTTTGCATTGTCTGCGGTTGCCAAATCACCCGGACGAATGCGCTTGTATACTTCAATAAGCCCGGAGTCCTCATCCGTGGCTTGGTCTTTTTTGAGCGTGGCATCAACATAATCAATGTTGGGATGCACGTTGACGTCTTTAAATAATTCTTTAATTTTTTCAGCATCGCCGTATCCAAATGCGCGCAAGAGTGATGTTACGGCCACCTTACGTTTGCGATCAACTTTTGCCCACACCACATTATTGCTGTCTGTTTCAATTTCAATCCAAGCGCCGCGGTTGGGAATTATTTTAGCGCCATAGTAACGACGACCGCGCTGTGCCTCTGCGGTAAAAAATGCGCCGGCGCTGCGGATAAGCTGGGACACGACCACACGTTCAATACCATTGACCACAAAGGTACCACGCGGCGTCATAAGCGGCAGATCGCCCAAATAAATTTCTTGCGACTTGCTTTCACCGGTGCGCTTGTTAACCAAACGCGCCTGCACACGGAGTGGCGCCTCATAGCTGATATTTTTTTCGCGGCATGTTACTTCATCAAATTTGTGTTCATCAATATAGTAATGGTCAAAGTACAACTCCAAATCACGGCCCGAAAAGTCGGTGATGGGAGAGACCTCATCAAATAATTCCTTGATGCCCACATCAAAAAACCACTTATATGACATGTTCTGCAGTTCAACAAGGTCAGGCAGATCAGTTGCATCACGTAACGGGGTAAAAAAACGACGCTCCTGCTCCTGTGTTGGTTGGCGTTTGAACATCATAGGGATACAAGGGATACAAAAATTAGGCCTTTTTCAAGGTTTTGTCCTTTTTTTAATTTGTCCGAGGGTATAGCAAGGTCGGCATGTAATTTTACCTTGCACCTAGTCCCTAAATTTTGCTTTGTTAAGCAAAAAAAAATTATTTTAGCAAGGAGACCAGGCAAAACGGGATTATTATAACTGATCAAACAACCGTTGTCAAACGGGTTATCCACAGTTTTTTATCCACATGAACTTACAGCGGGTATATCACCGATCTAAAAGAACTTCTATTGTCCCGGCAACACGGTCAGGGTATGGTGTTGCTGAAGGCGGCTTAACAAAAGTACCTATAACAAACTTGGTTATAGCAAAAGCGGACAACACAATAGCAAGCCCAACAACCGCGCTTTTTATGGTCCGTATGGCATCTTCACGCGGGGCTGCGTCAGCGCCGGCAGTCATATAGCGGAATCCGGCGTATACTAAAAACACTACAAATATAATTGAAATAAGCGTGAGCGCCCAGTTGATGATATTCACAGCAAAATTTAAAATGGTTCTTTTATTGCCTTCTTTATCAACTTTAACCCCGGTTGTTCCTTCAAAATTTTTTACGATGCCTTCCTTAGCTGCCGTGGGCAATAGGCCTTGGGTCTGAACCGGAGTAACAGGCAATAAAAAAATAAATACAAACGCCAGCAAACCCGCTGTAATCATTTTTTTGAAATGACAAATTACCATAGTGCTTTCATTAACAGTCAATAAATCCGAGCGTCAGCACTTCCCCTGCCCAACAACTGGCAGACCGACCACTTTCTTGCCTGACGACCTCACTCAAATTAACTCGGTTACCCCCGGCGCTTTTACTGCCAATACCCACAAAGGTGCTTCCACCTGATGGCACGCGGCCCACAAACATATATTCAACAAACCGCGTAATGGATAATGAAAGCAACACAATGGCCACACCAACAATGGCGCGCCGTAATATGGATAATGATTTTTCAACCTGCTCATTTGCGCCGCGCGCCGTCATGTATAAAAACCCGGCATACAGAGTCATAATCAAAAAAGCAACCCCCACGAGCACGAGTAGCCCATTAATGACTTTACCTGCTATAACGCGAGGGTCTGATACATTAAGTGTGCCAAGCGCGACTCCAGCATCATCACCAATCGTCCTAGCAGTGCCTTCTAAAATGTCGCCTTTCAATCCCGCATCAACCGGGCCGCGTGACGGCTGTTGGGCATGCGCAGATGTTAAAAACAATAAAGTGCTCGCCAGTAAGGCAAGCGCTGCGCTCCATACTATCATTTTCCCCTTAACCCAAAAGCCGCGAGAGAACAAAAGCAGTAATGGCATACGCGCCTATGACAATTATAAGACCAATAATTGAATTTCTAATGACTTCCTGACCTTGCTTTAAGCGCTCATCATTACCGGCAGCGGAAAACCACAAATATCCGCCATAAAACATGTACAGGAAAAAGAGTGTACCCACAAGCGCCAAAGCGCCCTGGACAATAGGTTTTACGTAGTCGGTAATGTTTGACGCTTTGCCAAATTCACCGCTCGTGTCATACCCTGCCCCTTTTTCACCGCCAACCCCCTCGTTAAATTCTTTAATACAATCGGCAAGTTTCCTATCAGGGGGACAGGGCACTTGAGCTTGAGCTTTAGCTACAAACGGAATTGCAAAAAGAAGCACAGCACCAAAACTTGCCAACGTAATAATCAATAAACGATTTCTAAATATTGTTTGCTCACACTTCATAATTTTACATTCAAAACAAACCTTCACGTCTTTGTGATTGTGCCCACCGAACACTATTAAGGGTCAGCGGGGGGGGGCAGCTTCAATCGGCCCAGCCGCGGTTTCCACCAATCGCCCGGTTATAAAGTTGGTAATGGCATACGCACCCATAACAATAATCAAACCAATAATGGCGCGCGTAATAGTGTCTTTTGCCGTCTTTACTTTTTCAGAATCGCCGCGGTCAGTCATCCAGCTATAACCACCATACACCATCATAATGAGGAATAAACCACCAATGAGCGTAAGGGCGGCACGAATAATGGCACCGATAATGCTTCGCAGGTTGGTTGTTTCAGCGTTAGTTTCATATCCTCCTCCCTTACCGACATCTTCAATAAAGCCAATGCCGGTCCGAAATGTCGGGCGCTCTGTAACACTGGTGCTACGACCACTGCTCGTATCACTCGGGTTTGCTGCAGCAACATGCACAACCGTCACCAGCATGGACATAAAAAACAGACCCGCTATTAATGCAAGCGCTATTTTTGTCATGGCACTATGTCTTGCTATAACCATACAAAAAACAATTCCTTTTTAAATTTACCCAACGGCCTCAACTTCAGTTGCGCTACCCAATTTACTTATCACAAACTGGGCAATGGCAAACGCGGAAAGGATAATTGCAAGACCAATAATGCCGGAAAAAATCCAGCCCTTTGCTTTTTCAATTTGTTCATCATTCCCGCCCGCAGTCATCCACAAAAAACCGCCAATAAGCGTAACAACCACAGCTATAATACCTAGCAAGCTCAAGGCAACATTGATAATCCGGGCAACCGTAACACGGATGTCAGATTGCCCCAAAGCAAGCGTGCCTGGAGTTTCCAAAACATCAAGGCCGAGTGTAATTTTCTGCTCAGGAGTCAAATCCTGCCCCTGCGCCATTGACGGAGCAAGTGAAAGAACCAAAGCGGTTGAAAGTATCATCGCCAACACAATACGCGCGGCACGATTTTGCATAAACGTTACTGCTTGAACAATATATGTTTTCATACTACTTCTCCTCCTTATTTATATCTTAATTAAGAATTGAGAACCAAGATACCGAATGTACTGGCCTATTCCATTACCTTGGTTCTCAATCCTAGGTCTAGCCCCCTATAAGGGCGGCGTGCTGCGCACGCCGCCCTTATAGAATTCAAAGTTATGGTTGACCAACTTCAGTCGCTGCACCCAATTTTTCAATAACAAACTTGGAAATGGCAAACGCGGAAAGGATAATCGCAAGACCAATAATACCGGAAAAAATCCAGCCCTTTGCTTTTTCAATTTGTTCATCATTCCCGCCCGCAGTCATCCAGAAGAATCCGCCAATAAGTGTTACGACAACTGCCACGATGCCGAGCAAACTCAAAGCGGCATTTATGATTTTGGCAATCGTAACGCGCAGATCTGCTTGTCCAAGTGAAATACCTTCAAAGTCCCCGGCAGCCGGATCGTCCCCGGTAATGACGTTAACACCGAGCGTGTCCAATGCAGTTGCCTCTCCACCTGCTTCTTGACCAAATGATGCTGGAGCAATCGCCAACACTAATGCCATACTTACGGCGATCGTCAAAAGAATTCGCGCCCATGGCTGTGACAACGAAAGCGCAATTACTCTCATACGTACTATCATAGAGCCACCTCCTTTCTGTCTTGAATGTTGTAAATCATATTTTAACCTTTTAATGCCCGCAGTACCACCTCTATTATAAAATATCCAGCGAAAATTACAAGTAGTCCAAGAAATGCTCCTGTGATTATCTGCCGCCCTTTGGTAACGCGCTCATCTGAACCTCCTGCTGTCAACAACATAACACCGCCTGAAACCAGCACCACAAGCCCGGCCACGCCAAGCAAACCAAGCAACACTTGCAACACACGACCTATGATGATAGAAACAGCAGCAGCGCCTTGATTTTCAGCAAGGCCCGTTGTAAAGGCATCGCCCACTAATTTCCCGAGTGGGTTGGGCAGAGATATAACGGTTGTGGGGTCTGCTGCACTACCGGTACCGGCAGCTCCTGCTTGCGCGTAAACAACCGGCGCGCTCATGGCAAACGCTACTGCAAGCAGCGCTACCACAAGAGCACCTGATGCCCTCTTACGCCGCGGCGCTGTAAAGCAATTTAATAACATAGGTCATGGCAATATAACTGGTGAAAATAACAATAAGTCCAATAACAGCCCAGATAATAATTCTTTGAGCCGTTGCCGCAGCTTCCCCCTGCCCGCGGCCTACGGCAAGCATCCAGCGCACGCCCGCATACACAAATATCATGAGCGCTACAGAACCGAGCACTAGCATTACCTGCCCCATGATGCGCCCTACAATTTGTGGTATGCCCAAAAGCCGATCAGTGCCGCTGGTATCCGCCTTAATCTGATTTAAAACATTCCCGGCTTCTGCTTTGATGTCCAAAAGTCCATCAGGTCCTGCGTCAGGGTCATTAATTGGCTGTTGAGAATTGAGTTTGGTCTGGGCAAATAACGGTGGCGCAGACAATAACAACGCCCCCGCTACCACCACCGCTGCTATGACCACTATGAGGCGCATATTTTTATATTGGGATAACATCAGTAAATTCTGCGACAGAGGCAACGTCAAGTGACTTCACCACCAAAGCAACAATAAGATACGCGGCAAAAATAATGACCAAACCTATAATAGCTGCGATCAGCGTGCTCTTGCCTTTGGTCATGTACTCCGGATTACCAAAAGAAAAGAGCATCATCATTCCACCGATTATCACAAACAACAGCGCAATACTGCCGGAAATGCCAAAAATAAAACGGCCATAATTAATGGCAACCAAACCAAAATCACCTATAGAAGTACATCCAAGTTTGGTGCGCGCGCAAAAAGGCAAAAGTCCTTGCTTACAATATTTACGCACCGTTACTGTGTTTGGGCCAGGCGGTTGGGTGGGGTCAACGGGTTTGTCACACTGACCATCGTATTTTGGTTTTTCCGGCCGGCATCCGGGTATAGGTGGATTCGCGACCGGGCTGCAATTTGGCGCGGCCAAGTTGTACTCTCGCGGATCACACACCCAGCATGCAATCTGCGGCGTAAAATCCTGGGCAAAGGCAACTGCCGGCATTATGAGGGTGACGACAAACAAAAGAAGCACAACAAAAATGGGAGCGGAGAATTTCAAAACAAAAACGGTCAGCTCTGCGGACGAATTTTTTCGGGTCCAAATACAAGAAGGACCCTCAAAAATTGTCTGCCTCCGCTTCCATTTTTGTTTTAGTGTCATATATTATCGTGTTGAATTTAATTGCTGCACTGCATCGCGCACCGCAACCGTATACACGTTTGCACGGTTATCCGTAAAATCATTTTCATGAATTCTTCTGATCATAGATAAAATAATACGCTCGGCAGCTTTGGCGTCTAACCCATCATACCATCCTTTTGCCGTTAATGCACCTTCAACAAACGGACGCAGGGAGACAAGACCCTCATCTTCAAACTGCTTCTTCACCAGTGACCGGAGTGCCGTGGGGCGCTGCGCCGTCTTTAAATACGCCTCAACATTTTTTGCCTGCGACATAAATTGCACTACGTGCCACGCCACATCCGGGTTTTTGCTTTTTTTAGTAACCGCGTTAACCCAATAATTCGCCATGTATTCCGGTGTTGCATTGAGTTGCGGGAATGTGGTGATGGCATAATCAAGTTTGGGAGCGCGTGCCAGCAAGTCCTGGCGATGGTAACTGTACCCAAAAAAGTACGCCAAATTTCCACGGCTAAACATATCTAAACTAGAAGGAAGTTTTTCATTCCACGTATACACGTCATTTTTTGCAGAATTGGCAAAGTCAGTGTAAAACGCGAGCGCTTCAGGGCCCGGCGGCAAATCGCGCTGCACACCATCAGCCGGAATTTTATCAAATTGCGGAGCGCCGCTTTCATCCTGCACAAGTGCGCCATTTTGACGCATGAGAAGCATCACAATATCTGCGGCACGGTCAACATTGTCATGACGCCCGAGTCCTGCCGCGGCTTGAGTAATGTCTCCGGTGCTTTGATCAATCTTGCGCAACTTTTTAAGCCCGGCATTAAACTCGTCCCAGGTGGTGGGCGGTTCCGGAATACCTGCTTTGTCTAAAAGTTCTCTATTATAATAGAGCTGTAATGTATCAAGTGAAAGCGGTACACCCCATACGCGCTCTACACCCTTTTCATCTGAAAAAATGACATCCTCGCCTACCGTGCTCACAAATAAATCGCGAACCTGACGCGGGCTGTAAAGCGCTGTTGTTTCAAAAATAATTTGATCAATTTCAGGTGCCACCGCATTGCCCGTAAAATCCTGTTTGGCCGCTTTATACACCACGCGCGGCACGCTTACTTGGGCCGGCATGGACGTCAGTTTGGTTTGATATTCTTTCAGCCACTCGGCGTTCAGTGAAACAATGTCAGGCCCTCTATCCTCCGCAAGCGCATTTAATAATTCACTTTCAAATTCCTCAAAACGTAAACTTCTGATATTAATTTTCACCTGTGGGTGCTGCGCGTTATATTTTTGAATCAGTTGACGCAAACCGTCAGTATCGTCAAAAACAGTCCAGTAATTTATAGTAACCGGCTTTACTGCGGCTTGCTCTTCGCCGGAAAGCCCTTTGCACCCCAAACCCACGGTTGCAACGAGCACCGCCAACACACCGAGTTTAATGATGCTTTTGGGAAACGTCATACGCGTTCATCACGTAATTTTAGTTGTTTGATATATTCGCGCAATTCATCTTTGGTTTCAGGATGTTCAAGCCCAAAACTGATTTGCGCTTTGAGATACGCCGCTTTTGAACCGCAATCGTAATAGTGAGCGTTTTTCACCACACATGTGTACACTTTTCTTTTTTTTGCAAGCGNNGAGCCACACCTCACCGGAGCGGCCGGGCTTGAGATTTTCAAGAATGGGAAAAATATCCGGCGTTAAAACATAGGCGCCCAAAAGCGCAATGTCTGAAGGTGCTTTATCTGGTTTTGGTTTTTCAACAATGCTTTGTAAAATATGCACGTTGCCTTTTTGCGGTTTAATTTTTGCAATGCCATATTTTGACAGTTTTTCTCTTTCTTTAATTTGCATACCCGCCACAACCGGTCCTTTATACTTATTGTACGCCTGGATGCACTGCTTAAGTCGTGGCACGCGCGCATGCATAAACTCATCACCCCACAGCACGGCAAAGGGTTCATTACCAATGGCTTTTTTGGCAGACAACACCGGCGTGCCGTTGCCGTACGGACCTTTCTGGCGAACATAAATAAAATTCGCCATGTCCGCAATGCGGCGCACTTCTTTTAATTCTTTTTCTTTGCCTGCTTCTTCAAGACGCTTTTCAAGCTCAAAGGGATAATCAAAATGATCTTCTATGGAGCGCTTGTGCCAGCCCGTAACAATAATAATGTCTGTAATACCAGACGCGACTGCCTCTTCAACAACATACTGAATAACAGGCTTGTCCACAATGGGCAGCATCTCTTTGGGCATTGCTTTTGTTGCAGGCAAAAACCGCGTACCTGTCCCGGCCGCTGGTATGACAACTTTTCTAATTTTTTGCATACATACAGTATACCGCAATTGCCCACAGAGTGGAAGTGCGGTACAATACAGGTGCTATGCCACGCGCACTCAGCCCACTTGAACAAAAATTAAACGCGTTCGTCGCCCACCTTTTACCCATACCTTTCCAGCATAAGATTGTTTTTGTACAGCACTTGCGCATTATGCTGAAAGCCGGCCTTTCTTTGGTTGAAGCGCTGAACATTCTCATACAACAAACAACCAACCACAAACTCAAAGGTATTTTGGTAGAGGTTTTATACAATGTAGAAAAAGGCCGTTCGCTATCTGACGTACTCCGCCAATATCCCAAGGCGCTTCCTCTTATTTATACACGCATGATGGCGGCTGGTGAGGCATCCGGCACCATGGAAACCGCACTTTTGCATATTGAGGAGCAAATGAAACGCAGCCATGAGCTGGCATCGCGCATTCGCGGGGCCATGATTTATCCGTGCATTATCATTATTGCACTTGTTGGCATTGCGTTTGAGATGCTGTACTATGTGCTGCCCAAACTGATTGTGGTGTTTGCGGAGTTTGAAGCACGACTCCCGCTTGCCACGCGCATACTCATTGCAGTCAGCAACTTTGTGGTTGCTTATGGCATTTGGCTTTTGATTGGCGCGGTGGCGTTTATTGTTGGATTTATTTTGTTATACAGGACAGAAAAATTTAAAACCATCATACATCGTTTGATCTTGCGGTTCCCCATTATAGGCGGCATCACGCGCAAGATAAATTGTGCGCGATTTTCTTCCACGCTCACGTCGCTTTTGGGAAGCGGCATTTCCATTATTGACGCCATGAAAATTACGAGCGATGTTTTGATTAATCGTCCTTATCGTAACATGGTTATTGATGCCACCAGCCGACTTAAAAAGGGCACGGAACTTTCAAAACTGCTGGCGGTACGGCCTGACTTGTTTCCGCCTATGGTGACGGGCATGATCGGCACCGGCGAGAAGACCGGAAAAATAGAGGAACTTTTGGCCGAGGTGTCTGCGTATTATAATGAGGATGTGGAGAAAATCTTAAAAAATTTGAACACGATTATTGAGCCGCTCATTATTTTGTTTTTGGGCGTGGTCGTTGCGGCCATGGCGATAGCGGTTGTGATGCCTATGTTGACGCTGACGCAGAATATTTGACCCGTTGACAAAAAAATAAACTAGTGTTTAAGTGTTATCAAACATTGCTGCGTGCCGTTCAGCTCGGCATTGTACGGTATGCCCGCGTACAGCTGAGTTGTGCCCACCTACCCCACGTGGTGCGAAGCACAGAGCCCTAGATGCGAAAGCACTCCGGGGCTATTAGCCGCACGGCTCTGTTTGGCCACGCTAGGCAGCGTCCACCATAGCCCACCACAGGACCCCGTTCATCGCAAGATGCTTCGGGGTCATTTTTTTATTAGCGACGCAGAAGAGAAAAATAATATGACGCAACCACATGTTCTGTGATATACTATATTTACGTTTCAACATCATTTCTCCCTCCATTAAAAACCAGGGACTTTTTTGGCATACATGCTCAACAAACTACCCAAAAAAATGAAGTCACTCACACCTAAACCCCTCACCATCCGGCTGCATGGTGGTGTTCCCACGTCTGCACACACCACCAACCTTCGTAACCACGGGCACCCGCTTGATAACGTAGAGCCCTATACCCCACCACATGAAACACGCATAGAAATTTCTGAAGCTGCGCCTTCAAATCTACAAACCCAAACTCACAAAAAACAGTTCAGAACGCAAACCGCGATGCGGCATCTCAAACGTATCCCAGTTCTCATGCGCGTAGGAGCACAAACAACAAAAAATCTTGGGTTATCACTTGCTCTCATGGCACGCCATCCGGTGCAACGTCTCCCTTCAAAAGAAGTTCAAAAACGTTCCACACGCCCTGCCACTCCAACACCACTGCCCCGGCCGGAAACACCACAACTACCTGCGGAACGCCACAAACAAAAATGGCCCTACGCGCTCACCAAAAAAATCCGCGAATACGTCAACAACTGCAATGAGCTCATGGCCCGCACGCTGCGGGTTAACCCGCTCCACTCAAAAGCGCTCACGGCTTTTGTTATTATCGCCCTGGTACTCATCTTACCTATTCCCATTTTCAGTTTTTATCAAAACATCCAGGCGCAAGGCGAGGCAATTATCTCAGATGGTCACGCAACAGCCGCGGGTCTTAAAAGTGGTTCTGCACGCTTGGCTCAAGGTGATTTTGATGGCGCGAGCCGCGAGTTTAGCAAAACACTGGAAACCGTTGAACACACACAGGCACAACTTGAAAATATAAAAACACTGCTGCCTTTGCTGCCCAAATCCAGCACAGCAGGGCTTGCCAAGGAACTTCCGGGGCTCACCGACGGCCTTAAGTCGCTTTCATTTGCACTCTTGAATTTTTCAGAAGCGCTCAAAAATATTCCGCAAGAAAAAACCGCTCCCACAGAACTTATTAAACACGTGAATGAGGCCTTGGCCGTTACCCTCCCGCGTGTGCATAGTGCCGCCGCAGCATTTGAACAACTGGACCCAGGAGCACTTCCTAAAACATACCAAGAAACCCTCACGCAAGCACAACGCTTTATTCTTGCACTGGACGCTGACCTTACCAAATTCACGCGGGTCAATGAGTTCATGGCAAACATCCTAGGCGCTGATCAATCACGCCGCTATTTAATCATCTTTCAAAATGATGCTGAAATCCGCCCGACCGGTGGCTTCATTGGCTCACTTGCACTTCTTGATGTTGACCGCGGCGCTATTAAAAAATTAGAAATCCCGGGTGGTGGGCCGTATGATTTTCAGGGTCAACAAGAAAAATATGTGCGACCGCCCCAGCCGTTGCTGCTTTTGAATGATCGTTGGGAACTACAGGATGCCAACTGGTTCCCGGATTTTCCCACCAGCGCCAAACAAATCATGTGGTTTTGGGAACATGCCGGGCAGCCATCGGTTGACGGGGTTATCGCCGTCAACGCATCCTTGGTTGAACGCCTGCTTGCCAACCTTCCAGCCGTTGAACTACCTAAGTACAATACACAGGTTACGGCTGCCAATTTTAGAGATGTTACCCAAACGCAAGCAGAAGTACTGTACGACAAAACAGAAAACAAACCAAAACAATTTATTGCCGATCTTGCTCCGGAAATTTTGAAAAAAATGGCAGAACAAAAAAATCCGGACGATGTGCTCACCTTGGCACTGACTTTTTCAGAGGGACTTATGGAAGGAGAAATACAACTCTACTTTACGGATACGGAATTTCAAACGTTTGCAAAGACGCTTGGGGTTGACGGCGCCGTGGCAACCACCGAGCCAACAACAGATTACTTGTACGTTGTTAATACCAACATCGGAGGCGGCAAAACCGACCGCGTGGTAACCCAAACCGTCTACCATGAAGCACGCGTTGAAGAGGACGGGTCAATTATTGATACTGTTACCATTAAACGCACACATAACGGGGCTGCGGACGAAGTATTCTACGGTGCGGATAACATAAATTACCTCCGCGTGTATGTACCTCGTGGTGCAGAATTGCTTGATGCCGCAGGGTTTTCCGTACCGGATGAACGCATGTTTAGCGGTTCGGAGACATGGTATGAATTAAGCCCGCTTATTGATTCTGTTGATCAAAAAGGTACGTATGATGAAAAGAGCGGCACCTTCATTTCCAATGAGTTTAGCAAAACTGTGTTTGCGCATTGGCTGCACACCAAACCCGGAGAGACCAGCATTGCACGCATGACCTATCGTCTGCCGTTCAAAGCGTTTGAACCAAAACCCACTCCGTCCTTTGTGTCACGCGCGGTGCGCATAGTAACGCAAGCGCCCGAAAATGTTTTGGGTTATACGCTCTACGTACAAAAACAACCCGGAGTGCGGCAACAGGATATGGTGAGCACTGTGGTGTTGCCGGAAGCATGGCAAACCACATGGCAATCCGCGCCATTCTTGCAAGACAACAACCGCATGACTACGTACTTGGCCGCTGACCGCGACAGTACGTACGCTCTTGCGGCACTCAAACCTTAATTGTTTTACCATGCCCCCTAAACAAAAAAACCACACCGTGCGTTCATCAAATCACATTGAAGAAAAATTGAGCTCTATTTACCAAGATGAACGCGGCACGCTGCCCAACTTGCGTCAAATTACACGTAAACGTTATCCACTTTTTATACGCGCGTTTGTGGGGTTGATTACGCTTGTTGCACTTGCGGCCATCGGCGCTGGTGTTTTCTTTTATTTTTTCCCGGGCTCGTCTTCCGCCACCGGTGACGTTGTGGTTATAGCAGAAGGTCCGGAGCAAGCCGCTATCGGTTCACCAGTAACTTACACCATCCGCTACCGCCCCAACAATAAAACAACACTCCAAAAAGCGCGGCTGCAATTACACTATCCCAATGGTTTTATGGTTAGTTCAACCGTACCCAAAGCTTCAAACGCCGCAGAGAGCTTGTGGGAATGGGAAGCGCTCGAAAAAAAACAGGAAGGCGTGGTCACGGTACAGGGCACACTATTTGGCAATCCGGGCCAGGAACAATCGCTACGCGTATTTTTAACGTATGAGCCCAATCAATTTCAGACCGAATTTCAACAGGTAACATCAGTCAACACCAAAACACTCGCTTCACCATTACAGATGAGCGTTGAAGGACCGGAACATGCAACACGCGGCAAAGAAAATATCTATACTCTCGTGATCACCAATATCCATGAAGAAATCCTGGACGGCCTCACACTTAAACTCCCTGCAGCCGACAATGTTGACGTGCGCGCCGTGGTAAACAAAGCTGAAGGTCTTGAAAAAGACGCGAGCATCATTGAAACTGCACATGGGCTTGCGCTGTCCGCTTTAAAACCAACAGCACAGTGGCGCATTCCATTTGCTATAACCTTTGGAGAAGCTGCACAGCTTGAAAAACAACCGCTTCATTTTGCCATTCAAAAAGATGTGCGTGACAACACTTTCATTCTTGGTGAACATGACTACATCATAACACTTGAACACAATGAGTTTAGCATGCAACTATTGATTAACGGAAAAACTGAAGAGGCACAGGTACAACCCGGTGAATTTTTGAACGTGAGTATTTTTTACAAAAATAATGGCACACAAGAAGTTACCAACGCGGATATTGCCGCAGTTCTTGACGCGCCATCTGCCAACAACAAAAGTATTTTTGACTGGGCCGCTCTTGTTGAACTCACGGAAGCCCCGGTGCGCGGCGAACAAATTAACGGCGATACGCGGCGCGGCTCCATTACCTGGAATAAAAGCGAAATAAAAGACCTTGCGTATATTGAAGCAGGAGAAAACGGTGTCATTACGTTTCAATTGCCGGTCAAAAATGATTCTGAAATACTGGATAGCTATGATGGATTCCAAGCTGAAATGCGCACAACTGCACATGTCAAAACTAATAACGAAACATTGACCATAAACTCAAATCCGGTGCGCATCTACTTAAATTCAGATACATCGCTTGGCGCTGAACTGTCCCCCAAAGACGCTGATGACAATTACGCCATGACATGGACCATAGAAAACACATGGCATCCGCTTAAAGACGTTAATGTTTCAACCAAATTGTTTGGCGATATTGAGTGGCTCGGAGCAGCCAGTTCACCGGCAGGCAGCTTATCATTCAATGAAAAAACTGGAGCCGTTGACTGGACTATTGGGGATGCGCCGCTTGAAGCCGGGACACTGTCATTGACGTTTAAATTCAAAATAAAAAGCTCAAACCCGACACAAACCGCATTAACGAGCAAACTGTTACTGAATGCCCGTGATACCATTACCGGAAAAGATATCGCTCTTGAACATATTGAGATACCTTTGCCTTAAGTATTAAACCTGAAGTGGCACACGTCACCGTCCTGCATGATGTACTCCTTGCCTTCAATGCGAAACTTTCCTTTTTCTTTGGCACCAAGTTCCCCGCCACCAACAATAAAATCAACGTACGAAATAACTTCTGCTTTGATGAAACCTTTTTCAAAATCAGTGTGTATGACGCCTGAAGCTTGTGGCGCTTTGGTATCGCTTGTTATGGTCCATGCGCGTGTTTCTGTTTCCCCGGTGGTAAAATAAGTAATCAAATTAAGCAACGCGTAACTCGCTTTTACAAGCCGGTCCAATCCACGCTCTTCCAAACCCAACTCATGCAGATACGCTGCTGCTTCTTCATCTGAAAGCGCGGTAAGTTCCGCTTCCAGACGCGCGCAAATAACCACGGTGTCCGATGAAACCGGCCGCACTGCATGTGCCTCATCAACATTCAACACATAGAGCATCGGCTTTGCTGAAAGCAAATGCAAATCGCGAATCATTGCCTGCTGTTCTTTACTTAAATCAAGATCGCGCACGGACTTACCTTGTTCAAGCCCCTTGTGCACCAATTCAAGCACGGCAAGTTTGTTGCCTATTTCTTTGGCTGCGACGCTCTTGGTCTCTTTGCGGGTACGTTCAAGCACACGTGCTACGGTGGAAAGGTCAGCGAGCGCCAATTCCAAATTAATAATGGCCTTGTCCTCAACAGGATCAACTTTGCCGGCAACGTGTATAACAGTATCGTCCTTAAACTCACGCACTACTTGCACAAGCGCATCCACTTCTCTAATGTGCGCCAAAAATTGGTTGCCGAGCCCCTCGCCTTTTGACGCGCCTTTCACAAGCCCCGCAATATCAACAAACTCAACAATGGCCGGAATAATTTTGGCTGATTTTGAAAGTTTGGCAAGTTTTTGCAAACGTTCGTCAGGGACATCCACTATACCAACGTTTGGATCAATGGTGCAAAACGGATAATTTTGCGCATCAGCTTGCGTTGAACGCGTTAACGCATTAAACAATGTTGATTTGCCCACGTTGGGCAGGCCTACAATTCCTATTTTCACATGATTGATGCTTTACAATTAAAGGTCTTCACTATACCATACCTGGTATGATACAGCAAGATAGTATTATTATAAAAGGCACGGTGCAACGCGGGCTTGGGCAGGGCCGCCAACTGGGTTGGCCAACAGCCAATCTGACCTATGAAGCTGTTATACCACCGCCTGCTCCCGGTGTTTACGCTGGATGGGTCGATACACAGGAAAAACGCTATCGCGCTGCCATTATTGTTGGCGCGCGGCCACAAAATCCGCCTTTGGTAGAAGCGCACATTCTTGAGTTTGAAGGTGATTTAGTAGGCGCGCTCATCACATGTACTCTGGTAAAATTCATAAGCGCACTCGAAGAGCTTAAAAACAACGAAGCGTTAAAAAATAAAATTAGTCGAGATATTGAAGCGGTTAAAAACTGCGTCATGAATTAAATATGTTCACCGGCATTATCAATTACACCGGCCGCATCCACACCCCAAATCTCACAAAAGAAGGCATGGTGCTTACGGTACGCGCTCCACGCGCTCTTGCACAGCGTGTGCGCATTGGTTCAAGCGTATCGCACAATGGCGTGTGTTTAACCGTTGCTAAAAAAAGTATTATCAAAGATGCATTGTTGCTCACAACGTTTTTGATGAACGAGACACTTCGGCTTACCAGTTTTAAACACGTACGGACAGGAGATGAAGTAAACCTTGAACCGTCAATGCGATGGGGAGACGAGATTGGCGGGCACTTTTTATTTGGTCATGTGGATGGTGTGGGCACCATTACGTCACTCAAAAAAGATGGTGGTGCAGTCATCATGAGTGTGCGCATACCAAAAAAACTCATGCGCTTTATGGCAGTCAAAGGTTCTGTAGGTATTGAAGGTATTAGTTTAACGCTTATAAAAGTTGCGGGTGCAACTATCACCGTCTCGCTCATTCCCGACACCATAAGAATGACCAACCTCAAACACAAACAAGCGGGCGACCCGCTTAATATTGAAGTTGACATGCTCGCGCGTTATGCACTCAGCCGTGCTCTAGTTAAAAAGAAATAACGCGTGCTTGTTCCAAGGTTTGTTTTATATCGTCTTCACCAAAATTCGTGCTCTGCAGAGCACGTTCAATCATGTGAGCTGTTGCGCGTGTTTCCGGGTGTTCGGCAACAAACATGCTGCAACAATCATCATACGGCAAAATGGAAATATCGTACGTACCTATACGCCGCGCTTGATCCATAATATAATTTTTGTCCACACCAACCAGCGGAGAGAGAATGGGCAATTCCATGCCGTAACGCACGGCCGCAATATTTTCAAGTGTTTGCGATGCTACCTGACCCAATGAATCACCGGTAACAAGCCCTCCTGCATGTTCATGGCGCGCAATGTGTTGCGCAATTAAAAACATGATGCGACGATACACCAGCATGCGCACCTCTGCAGGCACCGTCATGACCACGCGGCGCTGCAATTCACCAAATGGTATACTATAGGTTTTCATAAAACCCTGATGCTCTGCCAATACGCGGGTTAATTGCTCAACCTTATCCTGCACTGCGGTTGATGCTGCCGTAAAATTTTGAAAATGCACGCCAATCACTTCACACCCACGCGTCATCATCATGCGGCTGGCAACCGGTGAATCAATACCACCGGAAAGCAATGCAATGACTTTGCCTGACGTACCCGTAGGCAACCCACCTGCCCCTCCAAACTTTTGCGTGTATACATACGCCTCCTTTTTGTCAACTTCAATATGAATGGTAACGTCCGGCGTGTGCACATCAACAGGTAGCGCATAACGTTCTACCACCACAGCGCCGAGGTCAACAGCTAACTGCATTGAGTTTAAGGGAAATGTTTTGTCAGAACGCGTGGCTTCAATTTTAAAGGAAGTATTTTTTGTTATTTCGGCTGCAACCGCGAGCACGAGCGCCTTTAATGCTTCAACGGTTGGCTCGCACGTGAATGCGGGACATACATTGGCAATGCCCGGTATTTTTTTTAGTACCTCCACGGCTCCAAGATCGATGTGGCGCACTAAAAATTTCCCGGTCGCTTTTTTCACTTCCACAGACGTACCGGGAAAACGCATCCGGATATTGTCCATGAGCGCACGTTCAAAAAAGGGCCGATTAGCCCTTTTGAGTTGTAATTCCGCGGGGTGTAGGATAATCACTCTATTCATATATTTGCAATTCCCCTATTTTACCTCCGCGCCTGCAACAATTGCCGGGACTCTTGTTTGTAATCTTCAACGTTTGGCTGGTCAAACGCATTCACCCCAAGCATGTGCGCCAGATACATAATTTCAAACAACTTCATCTGCATGTACTGTCCCATGCTATAGACATCAAGCGCGGGTAACACCAGTTCCATAAACGGCAAACCATGTTTTTGGTATGATCGTTTTACGCCACCATACAGCGCGCCCATAATGCCACTAAGCGGGACACCGGCAATCCCTTTGAGATGCTTCAATATCACCGTGCGCGGTACGCGTGTGCTTGGCGCTGTGTTTGGCGCATAAATAAATGTCGTTACCATTAACCGCGGTCCGCCAAAATACAGCTGCGACAAAGAATGCAGATGCGTTGAGCCAATGGAAACAAGCGGCAAAATTCCTTCATGCACTATCTTACCTTTATCATTGCGCTCTTTGCCGATACTTTCAGCCATAAGCTGGGAAGACCACGCGCCAAGTGTTTCCAAATCCGGATTAAAAAAGAATTGATTGTATGTGCGCAATCCCTTGCGGCGATGAACATACAACACGCCTGCAGATGCACATGCAAAATTTTTGTGAACATCCGCGCTCATACACGCAGGGGTGATATCACGTGCACCTTTGAGAAGCGTGGCGATATCAATACCCACGGCAGCGAGTGGAAATAATCCTACTGCGGAAAACATTGAAAAACGACCACCTACCTGACGCGGCATGCTGAGTGTTTTAAATCTGTGCGCCTGTGCCGCATTCCACAACGCACTCCCCTCATCAGTGGTAACAACAACACGGTTGCGCAGTGCAGTTCCCAAACGACGTTTCAGTTCCGCATACAAAACTTCAAAGTTTGCAACTGATTCAGTGGTGTTCCCTGATTTTGAAATAAGATTGATAAGCACTTCACCCGTATGTTTGACGTGCGCTTTCAATTCACGGTTCACTGCTTCATATAAATGTGGGTCAGCAGTATCTAAAAATAACAATTGTGGTTTGCCGAGCGGCACGCGCGCGCCATTTTTCCCATACAGCGCTTCATACACAGCACGCGCTCCCAAGTTTGAACCTCCGATACCAATCACAATAACATATTTTAGACCACGACTCACTGTTGCCGCAACCATATCTTCAACCGCACGCGCGATAGTTTTGTCAAACGGGAGGTGGACACTGCTCTCCCCCCGTGTGTAGCGGCTATCTTCAAGGGCATCACGTAATGTATTACTATATTTTTTAAGGCGTATTACAACACTCCCCAATTCTTTTGGGGGCGTGAGTGCAGTTTTTGTATATGCGAATACAAGGGCCTTATGACGGTCCATAGTGCTTTATCTAGTATACCACAAAACCTTAGTGGACCCTACCGGGCTTGAACCGGTCGCCTCTTCCATGCCATGGAAGCGCTCTACCAAATGAGCTAAGGGCCCTTAAAGTACCCACAGCATAACAAACCGCGCACATTTTTTCAAGCGGCTAACGCTTGTCCCTCTGTCCAACGCCGTTTAAAGGATTCAAACCAACATTCATGGTAACACTACCTTTTCCTTTTGTTTCACCCACATCAATAACTGATGACTTTGCCGGCGTGTAACCCATCTTTTCAAACGTCACATAATATTTGTTGTTGCCCACCAAAAAAGAGTAACGGCCCTTGGTATCGGTCATTTGGGTTTCAAGCAACTTGTTGTACTGCGTGTCAAAAATACGCGCGACCACGCGTCCCAGTGGCGACCGTGTTTTTTTATCATACACAATACCCCAACTTTTAGGCGGCGCCGGAATGGCAAGACGCCTAAAAGCAAAGTACAAAGCAACGTGCACAACCAAAAGCAAACCTATTAAAATACTTGGCTTCACCACAAAGGCCACCACCGTTAAAATAAAACCCAAAAATGCCACAAAACTTTGCAACCGACGCAAAAATTTGCGTACGGTTAAATTGATCGGCCTCTTTGGCGCATCCGGTGGATCAAGAGGAATGTTTGCCGTAATAAGGGTGTTTTGCGCCCGTACTTCAAGGCGCTCGCCATGATATAAATCAATAAATTTATTATCCTCCCGTTGATTTTTAAGCAGTGCGCTAGGATATATAAAATCACGATAACGCGTTTCTATTCTGTACTGACCCGGCGATGCCAAAAATGCGTAACGCCCTTGTGTGTCAGTCACGCGCGATTGAACAAACCGACCGGTTTTGACATCAATAAGCCGCACTAAAGCAAGATCAAGCGGCGCTTTGGTAATTGCATTGTATATGACGCCCCATCCTTTTCGTTTGCGTCTTCCAAACAAAAATACCGGCTGTAAAAATACAAAACGCAAAAAAGGAATAATGTTACCCAGCTGCAACACCGGCAAAGCGGCAACCGCCACCACGCCAACGGTTACGGGCGCTACCACGCGTTCAGTCACTTGTTCCACCTGCGGATTATCGGCCAACTCAACCGCTTTCTCACCAACTTCAACGACTTTTTGCGCGGCTTGCTTTGCTTGGAATACTGCTTGTTCTTTTACGGTTTCAAAAACTTGAGTCGCCACCTCGGTAGTCGGCGCTTTAAAATCAATTTCAGCAAACCGTTTTGGCGTTGCAAGCAATTCCATATCACGCGCAACAACGTTGTTATCAATCTGAAAGGACAGCGTTTGGCGCTCCTCAAATCCTTCCTTTGAAACCTGCAGCCGGTACAATCCGGTTTGAACAACAAAACCAAACGTCCCATCTGCGTCTGTTATCGTCGGATTTGTTTGACCATGCATCGCAGCAGGCCATGGTTGTTCAACACCATTGCGCGCCAAAAGGAGTAATATGTTTGCTCCTTCCAAAGGCCCTGCTTCTCCTTCAACCTGTGCGGTTACCACACCCAAAGAATGCACACGTACGCTAAATGGCACCACGTCACTTGAGCCATCTTCGTAATTCAAAATAATACTGCCCGCGGTCAAGCCGGGAGTTGCAGATGAAACCATGTCAACATAATATTGGCCTAAAGCCGCGTTCAAAGCAACTAAATATGAGTCCCNNCCCAGATCATTGGGAAAATCAATCAGGTTGTCATTGTCGTTATCAAGTCTGTCACCGCATTGGGCCACAGCGGGCGGAGGGGGCGCAGCGCCATCAACTTCATTGACATCATTGGGATTATCGCACCCTGCATCCGCCGGAAAATCAATAAGATTATCATTGTCGTTATCCATGCCATCACTACATTGCGCCACGACCGGTAAAACCACCGCATTTGTTTCATCATCATCGGCCAGATTGGCGCACCCGGGATCATTGGGGAAATCAATCAGGTTGTCATTGTCGTTATCAAGTCTGTCACCGCATTGGGCCACAGCGGGCGGAGGGGGCGCAGCGCCATCAACTTCATTGACATCATTGGGATTATCGCACCCTGCATCCGCCGGAAAATCAATAAGATTATCATTGTCGTTATCCATGCCATCACTACA
>DNQG01000062.1 GCA_003501255.1 Candidatus Magasanikiibacteriota bacterium | reverse complement strand
CTTTCCTTGCCCGGCTGCCAATATAAGCGGGCACACATCACTGAAACGATTAGCGCTTGTTTGTATTTTTTGCTCCATACACTAATGTTTGATGTTTTCAAACACCAACCGCGCGGCACCGAGTTTGCCCGCTTCGTTCCCCAAATGCGCTTTTACCAAACGCATCTGTTTAAGCATTGAAGGAAATGATAATTTTGCTGCTTCTTTTTTGATGGCTTCTTCAAACAAATCAAATGCGGGTGAAATACCACCGCCGATAATAACTACTTCGGGATTAAAAATATTAAGTAAACTACCTATCGCAAGCCCCAAATACCCCCCCACATCTTGCCAAAGCGCAAGCGCTTTTTTGTTCCCGGCACGCGCCATATTTTCTACTTCCAAAAGCGGCAAACGCTTCCCTAATCTACGCTCTACCATTTTCTTTATGTATTCTTTACTGATGCAACTCTCAAGACACCCGTGATGACCGGCCCCACACATTTGCTTTGAACGTGAATCAATAGGTAAGTGACCCAATTCAGGGGCCTGACCAAATGCACCATCAAATATTTTTCCATCAATAATAACCCCGCTGCCAATGCCCGTCCCTAGTGTTAATAAAATAGCAACGCGCGCGCCCTTTGCTGCTCCCCACGTTGCCTCTCCAAATGCGGCACAATTACCGTCATTTTGAATAAACACAGGCATGCGCAGTTCCTTTTTTAAATGATCACGTAAAGGAAAAGGTCGTTTTATAGGCAAATTAGGCGTAACATGCACAATGCCATTTTTAGAATCACAGGGACCGGGGATGCCAAGACCAACTCCCACAATATTNNGAGCTCGTCACCCTTCCAAACTTCTACTACCACTAAATCGGCTGTTGCGCCTTCAGGCACGGATGCGCGGTGCCACGTACCTTTTTCAAACGTTACACGGCCACCCTTATCCAGTGTAATTGTTTCTTTTTTTCCATCCGGAAACTCCAGATGCGCTGTACCTGCACCGCTTCCGATAAGCCAATACTCGCTGCGATGTGCGTGACGCTGATCTGATAATCGCGTCCCGGGTTTTAGGGTAAGTACTTTTACACGAATATCATCACCTCTAAAAACCACATCGTAACTGCCCCAGGGTTTTTCCACGTGATCAAGCGGGTCAAATGATGAAGCCATACGTGATTAGACGATAAAAGAATTTACATTGACCTCAATACCATTATTATTTGCTGAATGGTAACACGCCATAACAATACTGTACGCTCTGAAACCATCATTCATACCCGGTTCCAAGGGTTCATTATTCAATAACCCTTTCAAAAAAGCGTAATCCTGAATCGCATAATAGTCACTAAAAGGAACAACATCAATACGATGCAACAATTCAGGGAAAAAATTCAATTGTTTGCACCGCTTTGCAACATCTTCTTGATTATAGGTATGATAGGCGCTGTTATCACGCACGGTAAAACCCTCATTGCCATACCCGTCAAGCGTAATAAATGCTTTTTTAAAGAAAAATTCAAAATGACGAATGGCCTGGTGCGCTTCAATATCATGCCACAAGTGCACCATGACAGCGCTTAAGCCGGACGCAAAGGTGATTTCACAGCGGATATAATCTTCTATGCCCGGAACTCCGGCAAAATTTTTACGTTCTGCTTTAACACTTTTAATGGGTCCAAAAAACCATTCAACAATATCAATATCATGAATACCATGTTCAACTAAAACACCGGCGCCGGCCTGCTTAACATCCCCGCGCCATGAGGTGAAGTGCGCGTGCTCTGAACCACCAACCGGAAATTTTTGATCATCACGCAAAATAAACGTCATTATTTCACTCTCTTCTCCACGTTTTTGCAATTCATCTCTCAAAACATGGTATAGCGGCGTGAAACGCAACACAAAACCAACTTGGCAAGGAATTTTTGATTGCGTAATTTGTGCTGACATTTTTGAAGCAATCTCATGACTGACGGCAAACGGTTTTTCCAAAAAAAGCGCCTTCCCCTGACGAGTGACGCTTTCTACAATCTTTTCATGCTCAATGGTGGGAACACAACTAAAAATAGTATTGATGGAATCATCATTCAAAACACGCTGCGGATCTGTGGTGTAATATTCAAACTCAAACTCTTTGGCGACTTCTGCGGCCATTTTCTCGTTCAAATCAGCTATGCCAACGAGCTTAACGCGTTCACCAAAAAACGGTTTCATAAGACGCAAACTTCTTGCATGTTCACGTCCAATAAAACCCCCGCCAATCATTCCAATTCGTATATTTTCCATAATTAAACGATAATTTTTTGCTTATGAAAGCATCAAAATATGTATATATATTGTACCGTGAACACACCCGACAGTCAATGGACATACTCTGTTAAAAAAATAAGGCGCGCGTCTTACAGTGGTACCCCCGAGTACCTCTGAAAACGCACGCCTGTGCCGCTCCTCCTCTGCAAGGCTATGACTCGTCTTGGTCCACGTCCGAATGCGCGTAGCCACGCAACTCTTGCGCATTACGACACGTAACTTCAATGAGCCCATCCGCCCAGTGGCGACTGGTGTATTCCTCCATGTTGGCGCGGATAGCGCGCATGCACGCATGCGCCTCTTCACGTGGAACCTCAAGTCCCGCGAGCATGGCGTTCACGTGGTCATCAAGAAGCAGTGGGTTAAACAACCGTGCTTTCCCATGGCCACCAATCATGGCCGCAGCACCTGCGTGCTCGGACAGAAGCGGCATATACCATGGCGGAGCGTCTCCCATGAGCGCGGCTTCTTGGTGGATGAAGTTCATGCCGTCGGCCGTTGAAGAGACTATCACCACCCGAGTGGTTGGATGGTGATAGATACCCATGAGCTCTTGCTGAGAAAGATGGCCCACGGTCTTGACGGGAAGATATCCCGGCTGACCGAACCGTTCATTGATCTCATCAATAAGCCCTTTGATCTTCCTAAAATATTCGCGATAGGCGCTCACCTGCAGTCGGCTGTCCTCGTCATCATACCCAACCAAAACCAACTGCAAATGGCCCATCAAGTCGGACCGCCGAGTAAGTAACACCTTGAAGGCAGCCAGACACTTATCAGCGCCCTTGACCGGCTCAATACGTTCAACCGCCACAATTCGCATGCCATCCGCGGGCAAACTGTCAAATTTGGCCGGCGGTTGAGGCCGTAACGCATGAAAGTACTTTGGATCAAGTGCCGCCGGAACGGTCTTGATACGCGCTTCTTCTGTCCTAAACCCCAACGCGTCCACTGTAGCACGGAAGTTTTTTTCAAAAACTTGTGCGTGAAAAGCGATGAGATCAAATTGAAGCATTCCCTCAACCTTTTTTTTCGCAAAGGGGCACTTGACAAATTTGTCCGCAGCGGACCACGGCGTATG
>DNQG01000029.1 GCA_003501255.1 Candidatus Magasanikiibacteriota bacterium | reverse complement strand
AAAATCAACGCGCGCTTCATTGTTGGTGCTCCATTGGTTGAGTACAGCGGAATAGGCCCTATCACCCTAGGACCTTAAAAGGGGCTGAAAGCAGCTTGTAATAGTAGTATATTGAAACGGGATTGTCAAGCTCATTTATTACAACCCCACATACGGCAAAAGATACAGCAAACCGGTCAAAGTAAAGAAAGAAAGTATAACGGATAAAAGCGTAGAAGCAGCTACCAAACGCGGCGCAATTTTAAACTGCTGCGCAAAAATAAAATTGGTTGCTGCAACTGGCATGGCTGACTGCACCAGGGCAATAGATGCATTTAATTCGCTCATAGGGAAAAATTGTATCGCAATAAACGTAAAAAAAGGAAGCACCAATAATTTAAGCAATGAAAGCACAGTTGCGCCCTTCCAGTCCGCCCAAAAGTGTGTTCCTTGCAAAAAAGCACCTTCCGCAAACAAAGCAACCGGCCCGGCAGTGAGTGTCAACATTTTTAAAATACTTTCAAAAACAGAAGGAAAATTCCATGACGATACGGAAAAAGCCGCGCCAATAAGCAAGGCGATAATAAGCGGATTGGTAAAAATTTTCTTTCCAATAATTTCAATACGCTTGATATATTTTTGATGTCTCACTGCCGCGGTGCCCAACTCAATGGTCCCCACACCAATGGTCATAGCCCAAAAAACACTCAAGGCGATAGTAAGCGCAATTAAAATAGCAACCGTTGGCGCTGAACGTTCACCAAATGCAAGCCAGGTAAAAGGCACACCGACATACGCAACAGAACCAAACATAACATTCAAAGTCATCATACCCATGAAGCGGATATTCTTCCGGAGCAGTTTCCCTATGACTGACATTGCCACCGCAAGAGCAATCATACCGATTGAATAGGCAACAATAGTATTAACTTCCAAGAGTTCATGTAGCGGGCGTGAACCAACTTCAAAAATAATATACGCCGGCAGTGCAAAATAATAAACGTAATTTGAGAGCGACATGGCCGTTCCTTTAGGCACCAAACCCAACGCGCGTGCGGCATATCCCAACGCGATAATCGCAAAAACGGGTAATGTAATAAGAAAAAGTTGCATAAAACTATAAGTAGTATAGCAAAATAATTGATTGTGCGGTACTATTGGTGTAGAAACAGTTATGCCCATCAAAAATAAAAAAGAGTTAAGCACAACACCGCTACGGAAAGCCGCGCTTGCCATTGCAGAAGCCGGGTTGCGGGCCATTGACACCAAACGCGTTATTAAAAAATTAGTTTCTCTCAAAGGAAACGCGTTGCGTATTAAAGATACTTTTTTTTCATTGGAAAAAACAAAACATATTTTTATTATTGGAATAGGAAAATGTTCGCTTGACGCAGCGCTTGGTATTGAGAAAATTCTTGGTAATCACATCACGGGCGGTATTGTGCTTGATGTGCGTTGTTCAAAACTACTTAAGCACATTGAATCATATGAAGGAACACATCCTCTGCCAACACAGCAAAATGTTGATGTTACGACGCGCATCATTAACCTTCTTAAAAAAACAAAACGTGATGACCTGGTGATTATGATCATCTCCGGAGGCGGTTCAACACTGTTGTGCCAGCCGCGTAATTTTGAATGTCAGAATGAATCCGCGCTTTTGTCATGCCTCATACGTGTTGGCGCAACCATTCAAGAAATTAATACGGTGCGCAAGCACTTGTCTTTGGCGCGAGGCGGGCATTTGGCACAATATGCTTATCCATCCCGTGTCGCGGCGCTCATTTTTTCTGACATTCCCGGAAACGATATTTCATTTGTTGCTTCCGGCCCCACGGTTAAAGACACAACAACCATCGCAGATGCACAACGTATTTTTAAAAAATATACATTATACAAAAAATGTGATTTTACCCCACACCATTTAATTACCACACCCAAAGAAGAAAAATATTTCAAACAAGTACATAACATTTTGGCAGTATCAAACAGTACGGCGCTCGAGGCCATGGCACATAAAGCAAAAGCGCTTGGTTTTAAAAGCATTATTTGCACCGACTGCCTTGAAGGCGAGGCGCGCACGGTAGGCAGTTCTATTACGCGCCGCCTTAAACACGTGGGCCCAAAACAAGCACTTTTATTTGGCGGCGAAACAACGGTTACGTTGCGCGGGCATGGCAAAGGAGGACGTAATCAAGAATTGGCGCTTGCTGCGCTACCCTTGCTTGAAAAAGGACAGTTTGTCCTTTCACTCGCAAGCGACGGCCGCGACAATATTGATGTCGCAGGCGCTTTGGTTGATATAAAAACAAAACAAAAAGCATGCGCTCTTGAACTGAATGCGCGTGCTTTTCTGAAAAAAAATAATTCCTACGAATTTTTTAAACAGTGCGGCGGGCACATCAAGACCGGACACACCGGCTCCAATGTTGCTGATCTTGTACTTGCACTTAAAGAATAATTATTGAGCAGGTGTCAGAGGTTTCTTACCTGAAAGCACTGCTATAATATTGCGTGCCACAATCAATGACATTTCATTGCGTGCTTCACGTGTGGCGCTAGCAATATGCGGAGTCAAAATGACGTTGTCCAATTTTTTGAGTTCCAAAGTATCGGTCATATCGCAATCAATTGCGGGCTCGCATTCAAACACGTCAAGCGCGGCGCCGGCAATACGCCTGTTTTTTAAAGCGCGTGTCAATGCTTTTTCATCCACTACAGGGCCACGTGCAGTATTAATAAGATACGCGGTTTTTTTCATCACGTTAAATTCTTTGGTACTTATCAAATGGTGCGTTGAAGGCAAGAGTGGTACGTGCAATGTAACATAATCGGCCTGCTTCAAAAGCGCAGGCAGCTTCATAAACTGTGCGCCGTATTTTTTTTCAAAATCCTTGTTTATGCGCGGATCATTGTAAATAATTTTCATGCCAAACCCTGCGCCCATAGTGTGTGCAACTTTATAACCAATACGCCCGAGGCCAACAATACCTATCGTTTTACCTTGCAATTCATCTCCTAAAAATAAATTAGGATCCCAACCTTTGTACTTACCAGAACGCGTAAATAAGTCAGCGCCCTCCAAATGTTTTGAAAGCGCCATCAATGCTGCAACAGTAAACTCGGCCACGGCATTGGTCAAAACACCCGGCGTATTTGTTACCACCACGTTGTGTGCGGCAGCGGCCTTGACGTCAATATTGTCAAAACCAACAGCATAATTGGCCACGATTTTCAGTTGCGGCCCGGCGGCCTTGAAAAAGGCCTCATCTATTCTGTCCGTAAGTAAAGCCAATACTGCATGGCATCCTTTTACTGCCTTTAATAATGCTCTGCGCGGTAGAATGCCATTGTACGTGGAAACGCGTACCTTAAACATCTTATTACGCTTGAGCATTTCAATGCCCTCGCCTGGAATGTTGCGGGTCACAAAAATAGTAAAAACCATATGAATTAAAAACTACTTGTTAAGGTCAATGTTACCGTATGGCTATAATTTCCTGCTGCGGTGTTGGCATCAATTGTGGCTTTGTACGTTACGGTGGTGCTAACACCATTGGCGGGCGCAGCGCGCGTGGCAATGGTTTTGGCCACTCCGGTAATGCCAGTGTCCGTGGCGTTGTATTGTCCGTCAGTACCGCTTGTCCTCAAGCCGTATTCTTCAACCCCTACACTCACGGTGCCGTCCTGTACATCATTAATAGTATTGGCGCCGCTCCGCAAATCGCCATCTTCCACAATGGTCAGTACATAACCATTTGAAAAACTGGATGTTACAGTTGCGATCTGACTTGCGCTCCTCACATTATCAACAACAAGGTTGCCAAAACTAACAGAAGTGGCATCCAGTGAAAGCGCCACCTCTCCCGCGGCTATTTGCCAAAAACCACCACGGCTTGCATAATTAGTGCTCGTGGCGGTAAAAGCAAAAAATTCACCCAGTGTGCTACCTATTTGATAGTTGGTTGAGGTCGCCGTAGTCAAACCGCCTGCTGAAATGGCATCTGCCTGAATCGCATAATTGGTTGAGGTCATGGAAACACCTTCAGCAGGGCGAGGACCTAAAAAAAATATGCTTATAATAAATAACAGCGCAAGTGTGCGACGTGGTGTTACGATCTGGTAGTTTATCCGCATAGCCCTATTATAGCACAATGACCGGCAAATTCCAGTTCAGATTTGTTTGACAAAAGCCCTAATTTATTATGTAATGCTCGTATGAAACACTGGATTAAAAATATTTTTTGGTGGTGGACCGGCTTGTTTATTCTTATTCTCAACAAGCCACGACATGCATTACAGGGGTATACTCGCCCGCGCGCATTTTCAGTTAATGAATTTGATAAAGCTGTTGATTATGATCTTGANNGGTGCTGATTTTGGTGTTGGTATTACCTTACTTGCCTCTGGCGCCGCATCATATCATGCGCTGGACGCGCACCTGCTTGCTCCTACAGCGCCGGACGAGTTATATGAAGTGCTCGCGGAACGTTTGAATAAAAATATCGCGGGATTTAAAAATAAAATTCATTACGTTTACGATAAAAATTTTGATGTTACCCAGTTCCGCGATGTTGGCATTGACCTTATCATGAGCAATGCAGCGTTTGAACATTTTGACGACGTGGAGAAAACCATCAAGCAAATGAGTGAAATAGTGCAACCCGGCGGCGTGCTTATCGCAGAAGTTGATTTGCAAACGCACAGTCGTTGGATTCGCGATGCTGACCCCCTTAACATTTATCGTTACTCTGAATGGCTTTATCGTTTATTGAGTTTTTCCGGCACACCCAATCGCGTGCGCCCCGCTTCATACCGGCAGTGGTTAGAAAAATACGGGTGGAACAATATTGTTATATATCCAAAACTCACTATTCCAAAAGATGCTGCGGAAGCCGTGCGTGATGGACTGATTAAGGACTTCAAAAAAGAAGGAGAGAGTTTGGGCTGGCTTTCTTTTGTTGTGTGTGCGGCAAAAAAATAAACGTTGTGGACCAGAGGGGAGTCGAACCCCTGACCTCTGCAATGCGAATGCAGCGCTCTACCAACTGAGCTA
>DNQG01000037.1 GCA_003501255.1 Candidatus Magasanikiibacteriota bacterium | reverse complement strand
CTTTGGTATTGCCCAAATTGGCAAAGCGTTTCGTAATGAGATTACGGTCAAAAATTTTTTATTTCGGACACGCGAGTTTGAACAAATGGATGTGCAGTATTTTTGTCGGCCAGAAGACGCAGATCGTTACTATGAAGAGTGGAAGGAAAACCGTTTGCAATTTTATACACAGTATATGCGTTTTGCCCCGGAACACATTCATTGGCGGCAGCATGAAGCAGATGAGCGCGCCTTTTATGCTAAAGATGCATGGGATGTTGAGTTTCAATTTGCTGAAATGGGTTTTAAGGAAATTGAAGGTGTTCATCATCGCGGGAGTTATGATTTAGATCAACATAGTAAATTTTCCGGACAGGACTTGCGCTATTTTGATCAAGGTAAAGGGGAACGTTTTAACCCTTTTATTATTGAATGTTCCGGAGGTTTTAACCGGTTGTTTCTTGCCACGTTGTTTGAATTTTATCGTGAAGAAAAAGAGCGTACCGTACTAGCGTTTCCGCCGCGGTTTGCGCCGTACAAAGTGGCCGTGTTCCCTTTGCTTAAAAATAAACCACAGCTTGTAGAGAAAGCCCGTAGTATTTATCAGGATCTTAAGAAGCAGTTTGCTGTTACATGGGACGAGCGTGGGAATATTGGGAAACGCTATTATGCGCAAGATGAAATTGGCACTCCGCTGTGTGTTACGGTTGATTTTGATTCGCTTGAGGACCATGCGGTCACGGTGCGTGATCGCGATTCCATGCAGCAAGAGCGCATCTCGCTTGTGGGTTTGAAAGAATACATCACCAAAAAATTGTATGCCGAATAAATTTACCGAGTACATACTCAAAAATGGCATGCGCGTTATTGTAGCTCCGAAGAAGGGAACACAGGCCATGACCGCGCTTGTGTTTGTTACGGTTGGTTCGCGCTATGAGCCGGAGCGCACGGCAGGCATATCACATTTTTTGGAGCACATGTGTTTTAAGGGGACCAAAAAACGTCCTACGGCAAAAATTATTGCGCGCACATTGGATGGTATTGGCGCTGATTATAACGCCTACACCAACAAAGAGTATACAGGTTATTACATTAAAGCAGACGCGCGGCATACTGATCTTGCTCTTGATATGCTTTCTGATGTGTATTACAATTCTGTGTTTGATGCCAAAGAAATTGAACGTGAGAAAGGGCCGGTATGTCAGGAGATTAAAATGTATGAAGATAACCCGTTGCGCTCCATTTATGATTGGTTTGAACACTCGTTGTTTGGTGGCCATACCTTAGGGCGTGATGTTGCCGGGAGCATTAAAACTGTGCGTGCGTTAACGCGTGATGATGTGGTTGCATGGCACAATCAGTATTATCATGCTGTTAATACCACCATTGTGCTTGCTGGCTGTGTGGTTCCCGGTGCGTTGCAGATGATAAAACGTTATTTTAAGAAGGAACGTTCCGGCGCGCACAAAGAGCTTGTTCCATTTACAGTTGATGCGCAGCCGTCAACACTCGTTTCCTTGAAACAAAAAAAGATGGATCAGGTACAAGTGATGCTTGGTTTCCCCGGTTATCAGCATGATCACAAAGACAACGCGCCACTCATTGTGCTGCAGACCATTTTGGGAGCGGGTATGAGTTCGCGTTTGTTTACAGAAGTGCGTGAGCGCCGCGGGCTTGCGTATCTGGTGCGCTCCGGTTTTGATCAATATATTGAAACCGGCAGCTTGTATGTGCACGCGGGTGTTGATAAAGAAAAGGTCTCCGAGCTTTTGCGTGTTGTTATGAATGAATTGCACAAGCTCAAAACCAAATCCGTATCAGCGCAGGAATTGCAAGAAGCAAAAGAACAGTGGCGGGGGAAGATGGTGCTTGCGAGTGAAGATTCAAGCTGGCAAGCGCAGTGGTACGCAGAGCAGGTTTTTTTGGAGCACTTCCATACGCCAGATCATTTTTTGCGTCTTATTCAAAATGTTACGGCTGTGGATATCAAACGTGTGGCGCGTGATATTATACATTGGGATCGCTTGCGTATTGCTATTATCGGGCCTACAATGAATATAAAGATATTGGAAAAGCAGGCGCGTGCGTATTTAAAACATTTACACTAAACTATATGTATCTCGTTGCCAATTGGAAAATGTATCTTGATTTTGACGAAAGTATAGAGCTTGCAGAGTGCATTGCTCAATTTTCAATCTCCAAAAATACCGCATTGATTGTGTGTCCTTCAGATATCGCGCTTGCGGATGTTAATCGTCTGTTACCTAAAAGCGTTGGACGTTGCGCGCAGGATGGATACTGGATTGAAAAAGGAGCATATACCGGCGCTGTTTCCATGGAAATGTTAAAGGCCGTTGGTTGTGAGTATGTTATTGTCGGCCACAGTGAGCGCCGTTCCCAGTTTCATGAAACCAACGAACAGGTTGCCAAAAAAATGCTTGCAGCATGGGAGTGGGGTTTGAAACCTATTTTGTGTGTGGGAGAAACACGCGAGGAACTTGAGACCGGTAAACGCAGCCACGTATTGCGGGAGCAACTCGGCTCTATATTTGTTGACCACAAAAAAGAAGTTAAAGAATGTTTTGTGTCCTATGAGCCGGTGTGGGCTATAAGCCGCGGCGGTGTCGGCCAGCATTGCGAGCCGCGTGATTTGGCGGTTGTTATGCAAGATATTGTGGGTTGGGTATGTGAATGTGTCCCTGAAGTTGATGTGCATTTTTTATATGGTGGTAGCGTCACCCCTGAAAATGTGTGTTCTTATATGACGGTTGATCATGTTGAAGGGGTGTTGGTGGGAGCTGCCAGTACGTACAAAGAAAAGTTGCAAGCTCTCCTTGAAGCGCTTGCGCAGTAGTTATGCCTTTTAATCTCATTCCGCTTATTATCATTTTGGTTGCACTTGGTGTGGTGGTTGTTATTTGCGTTAGAAAATTTCCAGATGTCGCCAATCTTGACGTGGATCGTCTGCCTGAAGATAAGATAGCAAAGACAAAACAGAAGTTAATTGAGGAACGATTCAAACGCGTTATTGAAAAAACGCGTGGACGGTTTGGTTTTGTGGTACAGCCACTCATGAACGCATGGGATGGAGCGCAGTCATGGTTTCGTAAAAAAGTGGGAACAAGCAAGGCCTTCCTTTTGAAAGCAGAAAAAACGTATGCGCCGTGTAAGAATAAGGAATCCGTTGTCGCACCTGCTGAAAAAGCGGACCGCGTTGAACGTATTTTGGCTGATGCCGATGCTTATTTTGAAGCAGGCAGCTACACCGATGCTGAACATAAATATCTTGAAGTTGTACGTTTGGATCAAAACAACAGTATGGCGTATCGTGGTTTGGGGAAAGTATATATGAAAAATGGGGCGTATGATGATGCCATTAAGACCTTTGAATTTTTGTTGAAATTAACCCCGCAGGATGACACGGTGTACGTGAAATTGGGCAAGACCGCTGTGCTTGCCGGAAATGACGAGCAGGCGGCTCGTTATTATGAGCAAGCGCTTGCCATGAATGCAGAGGTGCCTGTTCGCCACTTTGAGCTTGCAGGTATTTATAAAGAATTGGGTTTATTGGATAAAGCACGCGCGGAAGGCAAGCGTGCGCTGGCATTTGAGCCGGCTAACCCTCGCTATCTTGACGGGTTGCTAGAAATCAGTATAATGAAGGGCATCAAAAAAGAATCAATGGAGCTCTACAAACGCTTGCGTTTGGTGAATCCGGAGAATAAGAAATTGGATGAATTTAAAGAGCGTCTGGACACGCTTGGCTAATTCAGCGCCCTTAACACAGTATATGCCGTCTTAGCTCAGTTGGTAGAGCACCACCATGGTAAGGTGGGGGTCTCGGGTTCAAATCCCGAAGACGGCTCCATGTGCATACGTGCACAGTAGAATAATAATGGGTCGGTACCAAAGCGGTCAAATGGGGCTGACTGTCAAAAGGCAGCCTTCGGCGGAAACGCCGAAGTAAACTTTCCGGGATAACGGTGAATGCTAACATTCGGAATAGTGTCTGAATTATGCGAACACCGTGGGAACCTTGCATGTGTAGGGAGCGCCGTAGAGACTAGATNNTAAACCGTAGGTCCGGGGTTCGAACCCCCGAGATGGCTCCTCGGGGTCTTGACAAAAACCAACCGATAGGGTAATCTGTAGCTACTACCTATTTTTTACTATGTCACAAGATAACCTCATTAAACTTGACTGTAAGGAGTGCAAACGCCGCAATTATTACAGCTACAAGAATAAAGTCATCAAAATCAAGCTGGAACTCATGAAATTTTGCAAGTTTTGCAAAAGGCACGTGTTGCACACAGAAGCAAAGTAAGCTAGAATAAAGCGGTCTGCTTTGAGCGGGCCATTTTTCTTCTGTGGGGCCCATCGCCAAGTAAAAATCGAATATGTATACTATAACCAGTATCCACTGTTCGATTTATGAAACAACTTGAGCAAAATAAAGCAATTATTCTACGGCGATCCGGGTATTCATTAGGTGAGATCGCGTGTCAGCTTGGAGTTTCAAAAAGCACAGTTTCTTTGTGGTCACGAAGTGTAAAACTTGACCATTCAGCCCGGCACCGTTTAGCCGCGCGTGCTGTTCGTGGAAGGGAAATGGCAAACAAAAATAAAAAAGAGAAACGTATTGCTTTTACGGAAGAGGTCATGCGAAGCAGCAAAACTGATTTGAGTACTATTGCACATTCAAAAATGCTTGATCGTTTGTTGTGCTCTCTCTTGTATTGGTGTGAGGGAGAGAAAAGTAACGGAGTGATTTGTTTTTCCAACTCTGACCCGTTACTCGTTAGCACATTTCTCAAGTTTTTCCGTTCGGGGTTTGCGCTGGATGAAAAAAAATTAAGAATCTGTCTACATTTGCACGAGTATCATAGTGAAGTGCGGCAAAAACAGTTTTGGTCTCAGGTGACTGCAATTCCGCTTAATCAGTTTTTTAAAGTTTACAAGAAGCCACATACGGGCAAGAGAAAAAAAGAAAACTATCCCGGTTGTGTGTCAGTACGTTATTATGATGTGGATGTTGCATTTGCATTAAATGCGTTGTGGCGGTTATTTGGACAATCACATGGGCGAGTCGGTTAATGGTAAACCACTGCTCTCCAAAAGCAGAACTGTAGGTTCGATTCCTACCTCGCCTGCCATTGTGCACGAACACCCGGCATGGTATACTGTATTCATGCGCGGGTACAACCCACAGCATCCCGTTTTACGGGCTAACAATACGTTTGCTCAAAAAATATGAAGGCATTCTCAAAAATGTTATTGTTTAGTTTAGGCATTGTTTTTTGGGCTGTGGCGTCAGGGCCAGCACTCGCCCAAACATCCACGGGGCTTGATTTTGTTATTGAAAACATTGAATTGCGTGCTGATAATAGCGTTGTCTACGATGTAAAAAATATAGGCGATGCGACTAAGCCGGCCGGTACCGCTCTTACTATAGATCATGAGTGGTTGAAGACCGATGGCACAGCGCTCAACGCAACGGCGCGCCCGCAAGCCCGCATTATGCGTGAAATACAGCCCGACAGTGTTGTGCATTATGACTCACGTACCGTGTATCCCAATGACCAAATCAGCATATCGGGTGCTTATGTTCCCCATCGTCCCTCTGACGCCGTTCAGTTACGTATTGCCCTTGACCAGCAAAATATTCTTGCAGAAAGCAACGAATCAAACAATAACTTTTTTTTGAATGTTCCTACCTCGTTTTTGCCTGATCTTACCATTGAACAGTTTACGTATGAGAATGGCCGACTCACATTTAGCATTGCAAACCGTGGTAGTGGTGCTATAACAAACAGGGCACGTGGCGGTTATTTAGGTTTTTCAGTGAATCATAGGTGGCTCAATGCACAAGGCGCTGTTGTCAACCCCTCGGGTTTTAGCGGCAATGTACGCGGTTATGGGCGGCTGTTTGGTTCTCATGTCAATCCCAGAACACCTCCGCTTTATCTTCAATCCTTTGACGCGGGTGCTTCTGTGTTGGTGGATTCTGCGGCTTCGGGTAACACAGCGCTTGCTAGTTTTGTTGCCACACCGCCGCGTTTTGCTACGCGCTTGGTAGTGGAAGTTGATTCTGACAGAGAAAATACAGAATCAAATGAAGATAATAATAGTGCCTCCTTTGATTTGGCTCCGGTGCTGTATCCAGATTTTGTGATTGAGAGTCCTGTTTTTGATGGTGCTGCTTCAGTCCGTTTGTCCGTGCGCAATGCCGGTGAAGGGCCTGCTGAATCGTTGAGAACGCGCGGCGCCATGGGGTATACAGACCGTCCAAATGATCCTTACTACCAATTGTATATTGTTTTTGATTGGCTTGATGAGAATAATAATAGGTTGCCTTCATATGCGCCTCGCAGCAGGATTCTCTTGACTGATCCATTTCTGCCGGGAGCAACCGTAGTAGTAGACACCACGAGCGACCAATCAATCCTTCCTTTTTTGACCGGTTTCCGTCCACGTGAGGCAAGAAAACTACGTATCACGCTTAACCCCGCAAGTCATGAAACCAATCCCGATAATAATACGTATACCTTTGACGCGCCATTACCCAATTTTGTTGTCAGTAACGCCGCGCTCAACAATGGCATTTTAACCTACTCATTGACTAATCAGGGCGGTGGGTATAATCCAGAGCAGGGCGTGTATGTGGTGTATGAATGGTTAAAACCAGATGGTAGTCCCGCAACTAACCTCGTCAATAGTTATGATTATGCCTTTTCCATGGAAGTTGTTCCACAGGGTGAGATTCTTGCTACTGGCGCTGCAGTCCAATTTAACTCACAACCTGTTGGTCAGAATCATTATAATTACATGAGCGGTGGGCAACGCGTTTTTTTGTTTGAATTCCTACGTCGCAAACCGCCGAGCGCAAGCCAATTGCGTATTCGCGTGCAACCACCGCATACTGATGCATCAGGTGCCACGGTGTATGACATACCGGAATCAAATATAGAAGACAATAGAGCTACTGTTGCCATTGCTTTGCCGGATATTTATGTTGACGGTATGACGGCAAGCGCTGACGCGGTAGTGCTCCGGCTGGGGAATCGCGGGGTTGTCAGTGTGAGTGACACGGGGGAGAGTGTTGCTGCCAACGACACCGGTTTTTCCTATGAATTTCAATGGTTGAATGCTGCAGGAGAGGTGTTGACCCCAACTCAAGTTTCAGCTCCGGTGCAAGATCAAACATACGGATTTTATAAACCCATACGGCCCGGTATTATTGTCTCTTTACGTCGATTGGATGAAGGATACCCGGAAGCATTTGATGGCGTGACCTTCCGTGAAATTGTCGTGGATGCGCGTCCACTTGAGGCGTGGGCGCTCCGTATTATTGCCGATAGCGGGAATACCTTTGCCGAATCCGATGAGACAAACAACACCTACACGTTTGTGCTTCCGTATCCAGATCTTGTTGTTTCAAGCGCGTCGCTTACATTGGAAGAGACCTTTGAGGAATTTTTTAATCGCACCATGTACTATCTTGATTTTGGTTACACGGTGGCCAATCAGGGCGGTGAACGCACGCGTTTGTCTTTTATTCCGGTTGTTTTCCAGTGGGTGGACAGAGATGGAGTTTTGCTTGGTGCGCCCTATAACTTTGAACTCGGGTCGCTTGTGCATTCAAATGCGATTTCCGAGATGTTGTCTGCCGGTAGAAGCTGGCCCTTTTCTGAGCGTTTTGTAACCGGAGAAACAGTTGTGGGCAGTGATGAAGTGCAATTTTTTGCGGGTAAACCCGCAGATGCCGCAGCGCTGCGTATCATCCTTGACTCTGCCAATATTCACGATGAGGGCAATGAAAATAATAATACCATTGATGTATTTTTAATAACGCCGCAAACAACAGCCGAGGAATTGGTTGAAATGGACGAGGATGTTGAGGCAGATGACCTTGATGTTGAGGAGCCGGGAGTTTTGCCGGGTAGCGTGTTACATCCTATTGAGCGCGCTGGCGAATTTTTAAGGACGGCTTTGACTTTTAATACGGAGAAAAAAGTTCGTCTGAAAGAACGGTATGCCAGCGAAAAAATTCTTGAAATAAAAGAGTTGGCTCAAAAAGGTAAATGGGATGCGGCTTTGAAACATCTGAAGCGTTATGAAAAAGATATCCGCGCGGCTAAGGAACTGGTGAAAAAAGTTGAAGAAGAAAATCCTGCTGCTGCCAAAACATTGGCGCTTGCATCACTCACACGGCAACTCAAGCACCAAAAGGTGTTGGGTGTTCTTGAAGCGGGTATTCCTCCTGAAGACAGCAGTATTGTTAAACAAACCCGTGTTAACACTATGGTGGATGTTGTAGAAACATTGGACAATATTGATATAAAAGACGTGCAGCGTGCTGCCCAAGATGCCTTTTTGGGCGGTGGCAGCCCGTTTAAAGAGTTACGTGACCTTGAAATCTTGAAGCTCGCTGAAGCGCATGCGCCCGGCGCCATGAAGGACTCTTTGCGCGAGAGCGCAGAGCGGGCTGCAGAGCGCGCAGCGCAAAAGTTAGCCGGTATCGGCAAGACAAATTCAAAACTGCTGGATGAATATATGGATGTTGTCGGCGGTGATGAGGTAATGTATGTTAAGGTTCTTGATTCCGTGAGAAATGAGGCGCGTTCTGAACAGTCGTTAGATGTGTTGGGAGATGCCCGTGTGCGCATACTCAACCGGCTTGAGGATAAAGTTGAACGTGTCGCGCAAAAAGCGCCGGAAAAAGTAAAGGGTCTCTTTTTGAATGTACAGGAGGGCACTATTGAAGATGTGCGCGTGATTAAAAGTGTGTTGGATGTCGTTGCTCCTGCGCTTGCCCCGCAGGTGGCTCCTCTTGAACAGGAAGTTACCGGTAAATTTAAAGAGCGTATAAAAAATTTAAAGACGCCGGAAGAGCAACAGGAGTATTTTGATGCATCGTTGCGCGACGTGAGTGATGTGCAGCATGTGCGCTTGCTTGATGAAATTCAAGATAGTGTCGCACCTGAAGATCGTGCCGTTATTGATGTGCTTAAAGATAAGACGGTTACGGCCATGCGTGAACGTTTAGGTGCCGCTGTGTCTGTAACACCGGAGGAAGACGCTTTGATAAATGTTCCTGTCTCTCATGACAGGCAGGTTACCTTGCGTGTATTGCTTGGAGACGGTGTTGATAACGAGGGCGTTTTGGATGATGTGCGCCCTGTGCTGGATGTCAGTACGTATAACGCGCTACGGAACTCACAGGATGAATTAGTTCGTAAGAAAAAATTGCAGGAACAGGAAGATGAACGCAAGGCACAGGAGCTTGAACGTAAACGCGCTGAAGATGAGCAGCGTCTTGAAGCAGACAAAAAGCGCACACTTGAAGAACAACAGAAGCGCGCTGAAGATAATCGCAAGAAACTTGAAGAAGAACAGCGCAAGCAGCAGACATTAGATGAACAAAAAGCCAAGGACCAGAAAGCCAGAGAAGATGCAGAACTCAAAAAGAAACAAGAAGATGACAAGAAGCGCGCGGACGATGAACTCAAGCGCAAGCAAGAGGAGGACGCTCTGAAGCGCAATCAAGAAGCAGACAAGAAGCGCACACTTGAAGAACAACAGAAGCGCGATGAAGAAGCGCGCAAACAGGCCGCTCTCTGTGCTGTGGACACGTGGGAGTGCACGCCATGGAGCATTTGTTTTTCGGACAGTTTGAAAATTCGCACCTGTGAGCCCAAGCCGGGATGCGAAGCGCAGGCCACAACCAAACCGGCACTGGAGGAACAATGCACACCATCATGTAAGACCATTTTCTGGGAGTGCGGTGAGTGGTCTGCATGCGTTGCCAACCCGGGTGACCAAAAGAATGGTACTGAAACACGAACGTGCCGTCAGACCGTGAAATGTGAAGGTGGGGCGGTGCCTCCGGTTGAGTCACGCTGGTGTCAGCCGCCTGCTCCTACCGTCACCGTAGCGTATCCCAACACCGTGGATATCACTATTAATTCAGAGGGTTTTGTGTTTCCTTCCCAGCTTGATATAGCCGCTGGGGGCATACTCCTGTTGCATAACTATCAAACCGTATCGCACGCGGTCCGTTTTAGTTTTGAGAATGCAGACCGCACAATCGGAAAAAATTCTCTTGATTATAAGGTGACGGTACCAACAAAACCACAAACATACTCTATGTATTTTGATGGTTCAACAATCCCTTCAGTGAGCATAGTGGTGCATTAGATTTATGCGTAACAAGAGTAATGTTATTGTAATATCACTGGGTGGCTCGGTTTTTACCGGGGAAGGAACTGTACGAGTTTCCTTTTTGAAGGCGTTCAAAAAATGTTTGCTCTCTTTGGTGCAACAAAGGATGTGTTTTGTTGTGGTTATTGGCGGTGGGGAAGTGTGCCGCACATATCAGGATCATGCCAGAAAAGCTGGCGTCAAGAGCAGCCGTGATCTTGATTGGATTGGCATTTATGCAACTCGCCTTAATGCAGCGCTGGTTAAATCAATATTTGGTTCAAATACAACTGATGATTTGTCGTATGGAAATTTGAAACGTCAGTTGCGCACACATCCTGTATTGGTGTTGGGTGGCACGGCGCCTGGGGGTAGTTCTGACCGCGCCATGGTTGCCCTTGCACGTGAAGTAGGGGCACGGAAGGTTTTTAACCTTTCCAATATTACCTATGTGTATGATAAGGACCCTCGTAAGCATAAAGATGCCCAACCATTCAAACAGTTGACGTGGGGCGAATACACTGTTATTATAGGGGGCAAGCGGGTGCCGGGGGGTAATTATCCTTTTGACCCTGCGGCCGCACGTTTGGCAGAGCGTCAAAGTATGGAAGTGGTCATTATGGACGGCCGACGCCTTGCTGAAGTGAAAAAAGCATTAACCGGCAAACCCTTTATTGGAACCATTATCAAAGCATAATCGTCGATATGTACAAAAAGAAAAAACAAGCACTTAAAAAGCGCCGCAAGAAGAGCGGTAAAACCGTTGTTTCATTGCGCTATCGTTAAAAACATCCCCCACTTAGTCGGAGATGTTTTTAATTACATAAATCGCGGCCAGTCATGCTGCGCGGTGGTGTGATACCAAAGCGTGCCAGTACGGTTGGAGCGACATCGGCAAGTGTGCCATTGTGTAGGTGTAATTTTTTATCAAGCATCAGGGCGGGCACAGGGTTGGTGGTGTGCGATGTGCACGGTTGCCCGGAAGCACTATCAAAAAGATACTCCGCGTTGCCATGGTCTGCAGTGATAAAAACTAAAGTATTTTTTTTGAGCGCGCTGTGCACAATTGTTTTTAATGCCCGGTCAATGGTTTCAATTGCCTGTATAGTTGCTGACATTTTGGCCGTGTGACCCACAACATCAGCGTTGGCAAAGTTTGTTACAATGAATGGTGTGCCCACTTCTATTTCTTGTACAACGGCTTGCGCAATTTCTTGCGCGCGCATCTCAGGCGCTTGATCATGGTGTTTGATGTCTTTTCGGCTTTCAATCAACAAATATCGTTCGCCGTGGTGTGCCTCTTGAACACCGCCATTGAGGAAGTAGGTGACATGAGCATATTTTTCCGTTTCCGCAATATGCGTTTGCGCAAGGCCAGCTTGGGCAATGGTGTGTGCCAGTGACTCGGTGTGGTTTTTGCGCTGGTAAGCAACAGAACATGAAAATGATGGATCGTATTCGGTCATTGATGCACAGTGCAAATTGAGTGAGGGCTGTTCTTCAAGGATCAAGCGCATCAATTGGCGTGCGCGGTCGGCACGAAAATTAAAAAATAATACGCCATCATTTTTTTTAATGACGCATGCTTGCGGGCCAGTAACAATAGTGGGTTCAATATGTTCATCATGTATACCTTCTGCATACCACGCCTCCACCGCCGCACATGCGCCTGCTTGGCACACGCGTCCTGTACCTAAAAAAAGTGCGTCCTTTGTTTTTTTGGTGCGCTCCCAGTTGTTGTCACGGTCCATGGCAAAGTATCGGCCCGTGACGGTTGCGATGCGACCATAGTGCATGGCGGCGAGGTGCTGTTCCAGTTTTTTTATATAATGCAGTGCACTTTGCGGCGGTGTATCGCGACCATCCGTAAAAATATGCAGCGCAACATCTTTTACACCACGCGTGTACGCTGCATCAATAATAGCGTAGAGATGGTCTTCATGACTGTGCACACCAGCATCGCTTAAGAGTCCTTGAATGTGGAGCGTTGCATCGTGTTTTTTAACATGATCAAATAATTTTTGTAAGGCTTCATTGCTGTGGAATTGTTTATCGACTGCAGCCTCTGAAATACGCACACAGTCAGTGTGGTGGATCGTTCCCGTACCTATCGTCAGATGGCCTACCTCGCTATTTCCCATGCACCCTTCCGGGAGCCCCACGGCTTTTCCGCTGGCCTCCAGGAGGCAGTGGGGGTATGTGGCCCAGATATGGTCAAAAAAGGGCGTAGAGGCCTGTTTTATGGCATTGTGGGCCTTTTCCTCACGGTAGCCCCAGCCGTCCAATATGAGGAGAATCACTTGTTTATACATATACTAGTGATTTTAGTATAGTTTTTTTTGTATACTTGAACAAGGGGCTTGCTTGTGGTATACTGTTTTTTCAAGCCGGAAGCTATGACAACCAAAAGTTTTGCAAAACAAAAGGTGGCCGTCTTTGACCTTGACGGTACTATTTTTCGTTCCACCCTTCACTTTGAATTATTAAAAGGTCTTGTGCAATATGGTATCTTCCCCTTTATCGTGCTTAAAGAAATTAAAGAGTACCATGATGGCTGGGTCAACCGGCGCGGACATTATCGTGACTTTGAGCAGTCACTTATTACCTCATACAAAAACGGAATAAAAAATAAGGTTGTTGATGATATTCAAAAAGTGAGTCGGTACATTGTTGAGGAAAAGAGAGAGCACATTTACGTTTACACGCGCGACCTTATTGAGCGTTTGCGCAATGAATACATTTTGCTTGCCATCTCTGGCTCGCCGCGCGAGGTGGTTGACGTGTTTACGGATTTTTGGAAGTTTGACCGGGCCTATGGTACTGAATATGAAAGTAAAGACGGCGTGTACACCGGGGAGATTGTGTTTCCTGCTTATAATAAAAAACGTGAAATACTGGAAAAATTTTGTAGCGAACATCATCTAACGCTTGAGGGTTCAATAGGTATTGGCGATACGGCAGGGGATGTTGCTTTTCTTGAAATGGTTACACAGCCCATTGCGTTTAATCCGAGCCGTGAGTTGTATGATATTGCTAAGGAACGAAAGTGGAAAATTGTTGTTGAACGTAAGGATATGATTTACGAACAATAACATGCGCACGCTTGATAGAAAACCCGGTACCTATACGCACGTCAAACTTGATCCGCTCATAACCGGGTGGAAGTTTGATGAACTTAAAAAAAAACTTGAAACGTTGAAGAAGGTAAGCCAGCCCAAAGCTTCAAATGAAGTGGCGCGGCTTGCTGAAATGGGTGACTTTTCAGAAAACGCCGCGTACCAAATGGCCAAGGGGCGACTGCGTGGTATTAACAATACCATTGCGCGTTTGGAAAATCAGATTAACCATGCGGTTATTATTAAAACGCAAGATCAAAAAGATACCATTGAGATTGGTCATACGGTCACGGTGGAAAGCAAGGGCAAACAAAAAAAATTTCAAATACTAGGCTCAACAGAAACTAACCCCTCGCATGGTGTCATTTCTTATACGTCGCCCCTTGGCGCAGTGCTTATGGGGCACGGTGTCGGGGACGCGGTTACCGTTGGTCTTGGCGATAGGAAAGTGAGCTATACTATTGTTGCTATAGAATAGAAGTACTTCAAGAAGATTTTTTAATAGTGCGTACAAATGGTACAAAACAAACGCTGGCAATGAGCGCGCCAGCGGCGTTGCTTGTTAAATCAAACCATGTGTCATTTACGTTACGGGCAAAAGCAAATTGCGCATAGTTTTGCAAAACGAATTCTGCAATTTCATTCATTACTCCCAAAGCAGTAACGATAAGAAAACTCAACACGAAAAATTGAAATTTAGTGATAGATATTCTGGTGTCTTTAACGGCCAGAAAACAAATAAAGAATGTAAGAAAGCCACCCCCAAATGTGTGTATAATCCTGTTGTTGAGCTCTCGGTCTGCGATGTTGACGCTTAAGGTCATGATTATTAAACTCAAGAGTAGTATGAGACCAAGCGAGCGCACAGAGAGGTACTTGAGCGGTGGGAGTGTTTGCTTGAAAAAAAGTGGAAACAGAAAAAAGAGGACGAAGTAGACCAGACACATGCCGAGGATGATAACGAGAAGATACATAATGTGTATTTTATAGCATTTTTTTGATTTTTTTGCAATGAGTTTTTTTGTCTTGTCTTTTTGCTTCTGTTTTGTTATGATTTTTGTGGTATAGGAGTACTTGTATGGAAGGTGCTGAAAATATACAAAAACAAACAGCCGGTCTCACGCTTGAAGATGGCTCTTTCTACGAAGGGATTTCTTTTGGTGCCTCAAAAAACACACACGGTGAGGTTGTTTTTAATACGGGTATGACGGGCTATCCAGAAGCCCTTACGGATCCCTCATATAAAGGCCAGCTTTTAGTGTGTACCTATCCGCTTATTGGTAATTATGGTGTTCCGGGCATTGAGCGCGATGAGCATGATATCCTTCGTCATTTTGAGTCCGATCGCATGCACGTTTCTGCGCTCATTGTTGAACATTATCCGGAACACTACGCGCACCCGCAGGCACAGCGTTCACTATCTGCGTGGCTTAAAGAACAGGGTGTACCTGCTTTGCGGGGCATTGATACGCGCGCACTTACCAAACATCTGCGTGCTCACGGTACCATGCGTGGTACGCTTATTATTGAAGGTGTGCAAGAATATGGCACGCAGTATGATGAAAATTTGGTGAATGAAGTTTCATGCGCTTCAGCCATTACATATACCCCCCAACATTACCATCGCACCGTTGTATTGGTTGATTGCGGTGTGAAAAACAATATCATCAGGTTGTTGCTTGAGCGTGGTGTGCGCGTCACGCGCGTGCCGTGGAATTATAATTTTTTATCTCTAGCAGGTGGTTATGATGGTGTGGTCATTTCCAATGGTCCTGGGGACCCTAAAATATGTGCGCCACTTATTGCACGACTTAAAATTGTTTTGCGTAATGATCAGCCCGTCCTTGGTATTTGTTTGGGCATGCAGCTTTTGGCCCTTGCTGCGGGCGCCAACACGTATAAACTTCCGTATGGTCATCGTTCACAAAATCAACCATGTCGTGAGGTGGGGACCAAGCGATGTTACATAACCACACAAAATCATGGCTATGCGGTGGATGCCGCCACATTACCGTCTGATTGGCAGGTGTGGTTTGAGAATGCAAATGACGGCACGGTAGAAGGCATTAAACATACGCGTAAACCCTGTATAGCCGTACAGTTCCATCCGGAAGCAACCCCGGGTCCGCATGATACAGAATATATTTTTGACTCATTTGTACAACAGCTTAGAGCATGAAGCTACCATTTAAAAAAATTATTGTTTTGGGAAGTGGAGCCCTCAAGATTGGTGAAGCGGGTGAATTTGATTATTCAGGCACGCAAGCACTGAAAGCATTGAAAGAAGAAGGTATCCAAACGGTTTTGGTTAATCCCAACATTGCAACCAATCAAACTGATGCACAGTATGCTAACATGATTTATTTTTTGCCGGTTACACCTGATTTTGTGGAAAAAATAATTGAGCACGAGCGGCCTGACGGAATTATGCTTTCCTTTGGCGGACAAACTGCGCTTAATTGTGGCCTTGCTTTGGAAGAACGCGGTGTGCTCGCGCGTTTTAATGTGACTGTGCTAGGCAATCCCATTGGAAGTATACGCAAAACAGAAGATCGCGCGCTGTTTTCAAAAGAACTTGCAACGCTCGGTGTCTCACATCCCAAAAGTAAAGCCGTAACCCGTGTGCAAGAAGCGCGCGAGGCCGGTGAGTACATTGGCTATCCGGTTTTTGTTCGCGCTGGTTTTGCGCTTGGTGGGCAAGGCGCTGGTGTTGTGGATACGCCGGATGCGTTAGAGGAGGCGTGCAAAAAAACATTGGCTAGAACATCTCAATTGTTGGTTGAAGAATATTTGGATGGTTGGTGCGAAATAGAATATGAAATCATGCGTGATGCCTATGATAACTGCATCGCCATTTGCAATATGGAAAATATTGATTCTATGGGTATCCATACCGGCGATAGCATAGTCACGGCGCCTAGCCAGACGTTAACCAATGCGGAATATCATTCTTTGCGGAGTGTTGCTCTGCGTGTGGTGCGTCATTTGCAGATTGTGGGAGAGTGTAATATTCAGTTTGCGCTTAATCCAAACAACCCTTCTGATTACCGTGTAATAGAAGTTAACGCGCGTTTATCACGCAGCTCTGCGCTTGCCTCAAAAGCAACTGGTTATCCTATTGCTGCCGTTGCGGCCAAGCTTGCACTTGGTTATTCATTGTCAGAGTTACGTAATGCCGTTACCCAAGTCACCACTGCGTGCTTTGAACCGGCTTTAGATTATGTTGTTACCAAACTTCCGCGCTGGGAGTTTGAAAAATTTAAAACAACAAACAAGCGTATTGGCGCGCAGATGCAGTCCGTGGGTGAAGTGATGGCAGTTGGCCGTACGTTTGAAGAATCGTTGCAGAAAGGTGCGCGTATGCTTAAAGGAAATTTGTGGAATGGAAGATACGCGGATGGTAAAAATAGCACTGACTATCTCACCCACCCACATGATAAGCGGTTGTATGAGATTATTCATGCGTTTGATAAAGGGCTTGATGTGGCGGCTGTTCACGCAAAAACAAAAATTAATACATGGTTTTTGCACAAATTAGCCGGACTTGCAGCCAGCGCACGCGTTCTTACCAAGGAAATGCCGCTGTCCAAAGAAACGCTGTTGCGTTTGAAGCAGCAGGGATTTTCTGACAACGACATTGGAACGCGCACGGGCCGTACAGAGGAGGAGATAAGAAAATTGCGTTCTGATTTGAATGTGTATCCGTGTGTTAAAAAAATAGATACCCTTGCGGCAGAATTTCCTTCGCAAACCAATTACTGCTACATGACGTACAACGCAAGCACTGATGATGAGCGGGAATATACGGATAAAAGAAAGGTCATCATTATTGGTTCTGGCCCCTACAGTATTGGTTCATCAGTTGAGTTTGATTGGTGCTGTGTGAATGCAACGCGCACTTTGCGGCTACTCGGGTACTATACCATTGTGGTTAATTGCAATCCGGAGACGGTCTCAACTGACTATGATAGCTCTGACATGCTTTATTTTGAGGAACTCACTTTAGAGCGTGTTTTAGACATTGTACACAAAGAACAACCTTGGGGTGTTGTGGTCTCAGTAGGTGGGCAAGTGCCTAATGGTTTGGCGCTTGCATTAAGTAACAATGGCGTGCGCGTGTTAGGCACGTCAGCACAGCAAATAGACCGTGCGGAAAATCGTAAAACATTTTCTGCCGTTTTAGACAAACTTGGTATTGCCCAACCCGCATGGGTTGAAGCTGCTAACATGCATGATATTGAAGCGTTTGTACATCGTGTTGGTTTTCCGGTTTTAGTGCGTCCTTCTTATGTATTAAGCGGGAGTGCTATGGCTGTTGCATTCAACCAAACGGATTTGGAGCACTATATTGAAACAGCAACACAATTCAATAGCGAACATCCGGTGGTGCTCACTCAGTTTATGAATAATGCAAAAGAAATTGAAGTGGATGCTGTTGGTTATAATGGTACACTCGTTGCGTACGCTGTATGCGAGCATGTTGAAAATGCCGGTATACATTCTGGAGATGCCACCATGGTTATACCGGCGCAAAAAGTTTACACCAAAACAATGCACGCGTTGCGATCCATCACAGAAGCAATTGCCAAAGAGTTTTTGATTTCTGGTCCGTTTAACATACAATTTTTGGCAAAACAAAATAAGGTGTTTGTGATTGAATGTAATATACGCGCTTCCCGTACGTTTCCTTTTATATCAAAGTTTTACAACAAAAATTTCATTGAAATGGCGACGCGTGCTTGCGTAGGCCTACAGCCTGACACGTTTGAGCCGCCTGAAACAGAATACGTTGCAGTGAAAGTTCCGCAATTTTCTTTTGTTAAAATACATGATGCTGACCCGGTTACGGGCGTTAATATGCTCTCAACTGGCGAGGTCGCTTGTTTTGGTACACATCCGGAAGAAGCTTATTTGAAAGGTTTATTGGCTACGGGTTTTGTGGTTCCTCAAAAAAATATCCTTCTATCTATTGGAGGAGATGAAAATAAAGCTGACTTTCTTGATTCAGTAAAAATATTGGCGCGTCTGGGCTTTACGTTGTATGGCACCGCGCGTACCGCTGAATTTTACAGCCGTCATGCCATACCTGTTACTCCAGTATACAAGCCACGTGATCATCTGGCACCCGCAGTTGTTTCGCTTTTGGAAGATCGTACTATAGAGTTGTTCATTAACACATCAGATATGGAGTTTTATGAACACATTCCAGATGATTATATTATGCGCAGAAAAGCAATTGATTTTAATGTACCGCTATTCACTAATGTGCAGACAGCAAAAATACTCGTACGCGCGCTGGCGCGTTATCATGGACAGAAAACATTTGGTGTCACGCCGTGGCATGCGTATGGATTGAATGTATGAAAAAGAAACATGGAGTAATAATTGTCCTTGTCGCGTTAACGGGAGTTACCCTTTTTTTGTTAGGGATGTATCGTTCTATTTCAGAAGAGCATTATTTTTTGCCATCTTCTTTAAAAGAAATTTTCGGGATCACGTATTTGGGCAACAATCGTTTGGTTGCTATTGAAGACGAGACAGGTGCCCTTTATGTATATGATTTAAAAACACAATCCATTGTTGAAAAAATTTCTTTTGGTACCCCTGGTGATTATGAGGATATTGCGGCAGTAGAGGGAAGTTTTTATATATTGCGGAGCGATGGCGCATTGTTTGAGTTTAGAGATGGCGAAGTACTTTCCTATGATTTTGGCATACATGCTAAAAATAGCGAGGGTCTTGCTTATGATCCGTCTGCTCGTCGTTTGCTTATAGCAACCAAAAGCAAAGTTGCTGCGGGCAAGGAATTTAAAGATAAGCGATACGTATATGCTTTTGATATAGCCACAAAAAAAGTAAGTGAAGAGCCGGTGTTGGTTATAGATGTTGAAGAAATTCAAACGTATGTAGAAGAGCACGGTATAGAACTTGATGCAAAAGATTCTAAAAAAGCCGTAAAATTCCGGCCCTCTGGAATTGCCGTGCATCCGGTCACGAAAAATTTGTATATTTTGTCAGCCATTGATCACATTCTTATTGTGGTCAACCGTGACGGTGCTATAATGCGTGCCACGCAGTTGGATAAAAATGAGTTTAATCAACCGGAAGGCATTGCGTTTCTTGACAACGGTGAAATAGTGATTGCTAATGAGGGAGGAGATGAGAGTGCGTCGCTTTTTATTACCTAATACCCTGCGCTCTTGGCGCAGGGAGGGGTTTATTGGTTCGGATTTTTAATCTCTTCTTCCTGCAATACTCCATGTATCTGCAAATCAACCATGCGGTGATACAAGGGGCACGTATTCATGAGTTCTTCGTGGGGTCCGGCAGCGATTATCTTGCCATTCTTCACTACAAAAATACGATCAACGTGTTTAATGGTAGACAAACGATGCGCAATAATGATAGAGGTCTTGTCTTGTGTTAAGTTGCGGATACCTTCCTGTACATGACGTTCCGTAATACTGTCAAGCGCACTTGTTGCTTCATCCAAAACAATTACATCTGCATTTCTTAAAATTGCTCGTGCGACCATCACGCGTTGTTTTTCACCGCCGGATAGATAAATTCCGCGTTCACCAACTACTGTTTTGAGTTTTTTCTTTTGTCCTAAAATAAAATCTTTAATGTTCGCGCGTTCTGCAGCTGCCATGATTTCATTTTTAGTTGCGTGGAGATCGCCATATTTAACATTGAACTCGAGAGATTCATGGAACAGCATATTTTCCTGCCACACGACCGCGATATGCTCACGGAGGTTTTGGTAATTCCATGCCCGCATATCCACTCCATCAAGCAGAATCGTGCCTTTTTGCGGATCGTAGAAGCGTGCTATGAGGAGCGCCAGGGTGGATTTTCCCGCGCCTGATGGGCCTACAAGCGCTATACGTTCTCCGGGTTTAATATTGAACGATATATTGGAAAGTACTTGCTTTTTGCCATAACCAAATGAAACATGGCGAGCAGTAATAGCGCCCTGTACTTTTTTTTGTGTATGGGTGCCGGATGTTTTCACAATGGTTTCCGGCTCTGCGAGTAATGCTTCCAACTTTTTAAATTTTGTGGCGTCTTTTTGGTTATTTTGTAACCCCATGGCAAACATGTTAATGGGCAATAAAATAGTCCCTACAAAACTGGTAAACATGACGAGCGTGCCGACCGTGATTTCTCCGTTGAACACCAGGAGTGCGCCCGCAATGAGCACCGCAAACTCGCCGATAATATACGTATCAAACATGCGCGCCCACATCCAGCGTACATTAGCACGCAATTGGATAGAGACGGCGCGCAAGAACCAATTGTCTAGTCGAGCGCTTTCATACTGTTCACGCGCGTACGCTTTTGTTGCGTGGATATTTTGGAATACATCGCCCGCAATGCCGAAAGCTTTGTCCCATAGGGCGCGTGTTTTTTCAGAAAAATGTTTAGTCGCTACATAATGATACCATGATAAGGCGATCTGGATGGGAATAACGGCCAGCAATACGAGCGTCAATTTCCAGTTGACGGTAAGTGCAAAGACGGTTATAAAGATAAAACTGACTAATTGTGGAAAGAGTTCATTGAATACATGGTGACATACCCCCCAGATTGATTCTCCGCCATCGTCAAACACGTGTAGTAATTCTCCACTTTTGTTTTTGTTAAATACGGTGATGTCTTTGCGTAGTATTTTTTTAAAGGCGTCAGCACTAAATTGGTAATATACTTTGTTAACCATGGTCCAAAATACAAAGTTGCGGACGCCGTTGATGACAACTAATATCAGGCTCACCATAAACCACCAGAAGATAAGCATGAGTAATATGCGGGGCCCTGCGGCAGTGGTAAGATTATTGACCGAGATGAGCGCATCAATGACCCGTTTCATGAGGTAGGGGGCAATAAGCGAACACATTGACGCAATTAAAATGAACACCAAAAATAGTATCCACAGCCATGAATATTTTTTTGATTCCTGCCAAAATGTTTTAATAATGCGCCACATGTAGATAGTATATCAAAAATTAAAAAAATAATCACGGCAATGGCCGGATTCTTTCGCATATAAGGACAACTTTCGAATTCCTTCACGTGACCCAAATAATTGGGTCACGTGCCCCTTCGCTCACTCGCGTTGCTCGTTCGCTCGGGGACTTGGATTCGAACCAAGATACACAGGTCCAGAACCTGTAGTCCTACCGTTAGACGATCCCCGAATGTTTAGTTGTAGACACATTAACCAACCATCTGCCCGCCCAGTGCCGCGCTCAATTTTTCAAGCGCCGGATCAATTTTTTCTTCCATCACTGTTTTTGTGTTGCGCACGCGTCCGTTTAAGAGCACTTTCAAGCCATGTTTTTCTTTAATGATGTGCTCAATGCGTCCGCGGATTTTGTGTTCAAGGATTTTATCTTTATGCAATGCGTAATCAAATGACAAGGTCAGGCGTTCACCATCCCATGCATCCAAGTCCGCGGCTTTTAAAATAAAAGACAGCGACGGAAACTCCGTGCAAATATGGTCCACACAATTCTGCCACGCCAGGCGCACGGTGTCAAGGTCAGCCACCGGTTGCGTGCTGGGCTGTAATAATTCCGGTTCAGGTTCAGAAATAACCACTTCTGCGACTATTTCTTCAGTTTTTTTTTCTTCCGCAAGCGGTTTTGGTGCAAGGGCTTCAGCAACTGGTTTTGCCGGCGGCGCCGCCTTCTCAGCGGGCTCAATATGGGTTACCATAGTAGCTCCTCGGTTCGGAAGTGGTATGGCTGCGTCGCTAATAAAATGTTCCGCCACCCACAATTCAAGCGGTAAATGGGGGATGGGGCATGCAATCATTTGTCCTTTACGGGCAATAAGCGAGTCAGTCAATTCAATAAGCCGCGCGAGTGGCACGTTGTTGATCAACTCCATCAATTCTTTATTGCCCACGAGCACCCCGTTGTGCGAACCTGCCACTTTATACACGAGCGCATTTTTAAATTCTTCAAGCAGCGCATTCATAAAGTGTGGCCAGTTGGTGCCTTCAAGATGTAAGCGATCCAACAACTCTAAAAGTGGCGCGCCGGTGCCCGCAAAAACCATTCCCAAAAAATCAATAATGGAACGGTCATACGTTGATGGTAGAATATGTTCAACTGTTTCGCGCGTTATATTTTTTTCGCCAAGCGCCAAACATTGTCCCATGAGTGACTCGGCATCGCGCATGCCGCCTTCTGATAATTGAATAATACGCTCCAACACTGCCGGTTCTATGGTTACGCCTTCTGCCTGCGCTAACCCAAGCAATCGCGTGCGCATTTCCGTAGCGCCGATGCGTTTAAATTGGTATCGCTCACAGCGCTCTAATATAGTAGCCGGCAATTTGTGCAGTTCTGTGGTGGCAAGAATAAAAACCACATGCGCCGGTGGTTCCTCAAGTGTTTTTAACAAAGCATTGAATGACGCGGCTGAAAGCATGTGCACTTCATCGATAATAAAAACTTTGTAGCGTGCGAATGTTGGTCTGAATTGCGTGGCATCAATAATATTTTCCCGAACATTTTCAACGCCTGTGTGGCTTGCTGCATCAATTTCAAGAACATCCATGCATGTGCCGCGCGTAATGTCCATACAGAGCGCGCACGTGTTGCATGGTTCGCTGCTACCCTCCGCACGTGCTGTACAATTTAATGCCTTTGCTAATAAACGCGCAGTGGTTGTTTTGCCAGTACCGCGCGGGCCTGAAAATAAATAGGCGTGCGCAATGCCGCCGGTCATAATCTGGTTGCCGAGCGTGGTTTTGATGACATCCTGACCCACGAGCGCCTCCCATGTTTGAGGTCTGTGCTTTCTATAAAGTGACATGTATGATTATACGGTTTCAACAGCTGCCCAGGTGCTTTCGCAATTTTTTGGAACAATAATCGTCATGCGGTCTCCGGGCTGAACGCGCCAGTAAGTAATTGACGCGTGTGAAATTTTGTAACATCGGCCATTGGCTTCACACGCAAACTCTCCGTTACTTTCCATAACATAGCCCTGCAGCATGGTGCGTTCCACACGTTCCACTTGACGGTACAACATTTTTCCTCCGGGCGTAAGCATCAACTGCATGAGATCGCCTTCCACCAATTTTGATTTGGAAGCGTAATTAACCGGGACCGAGTATTTGTTGCCTTCGGCGTCAAGCATGGATACGCCGTCAAATACTCCGTCAATGATACGCTGTATGGCCGGGTGATGAACACGTGGGCGCAGAGCGTACTGCGGGCCACGCTCTGCGGGTTTTTGCGCAACACGTCCTGTACCTATCATCATCTGCTCAAGCTGATTCAATTTTTCTTTTATTTCTTGTAATAATGTTTGCGGGTTCACGGAAGATTCTTCATGTGAAGGCAATTGTGACACGCATCCGTCCAGGAGGTGCGCGAGAGGTGAAAATGCACTATGGTTATCCATACAAGGTACAATTGATTAATGACGAGCTTATTATGCATTGTATCAAAATAATCACCTTGTTTCAAGATACTCAAAGTGTGCAGAGTGTGGAGAGGCGGGGGATAAGTTTACCGCGTTGCTTCAGTAGCCGGNNCGGCCGTATTTGAGACGTGATAATTCTTTGAGGTTTTTGGACAGTTCAGGGTTGCCTTTGGTGGGTGGGAAAGGGCGCAAGTTAAAGGGTTTTGTGGCTGTATTATTAATTAAAAGTTTGGTGTATGCGGTAAATTGTTCAACATTTAAAAGATCATACGCGGAAAACACTGGCGCATATTCTTTTTGTAAAATTTCAGCATCTTCAGGACCAATGCGGAACGTACACATGGTACCCACGTTGCCCAGGACCGCGTCTTTGATTTTGCTGTCGCCTTTATCAACTAACTGTCCCATATATTGGTGTGCTACGGTCAAGCACAAGCGGTATTTACGCGCTTCAGATAAAATAGTGGCAATAGAGTCGGTAGTGTAGTTTTGGAATTCGTCAATATACAGATAAAAATCATGGCGTTGTTCTTCCGGCAATTCAGCGCGGCTAAACGCGGCCATTTGCAATTTTGCCACAATGATCAAGCCCAGAAGTTGCGCGTTAACTTCTCCGGTTGTACCTTTTGCCAGGTTAACCAAAAGTATTTTTTTGTTGTCCATCACTTCTCGGAAATCAAAGCTTGAACGCTTTTGACCAATAATATTGCGCATCATTTCATTTTCCACAAAACGGCCCACTTTTGAAATCAAATACCCCAACATTTCCGATTTGTGGAAATCACTTGTTTTGGCCATTTCTTTTTCCCAAAACGCGCGTACCACCGGATCGTGTACTTTGGCAACCCATGTGGCCGCAAACTCTTCATCTGAAAACATGCGTGGAATTTCCGCAATGGTGCCAGGATTATTAATATCAGCCATGAGTGTTAGCATGACATTGCGCATCTGGTGTTCAAACAGAGGACCGATCATTTCCGGTGGGAACAATTTATAAAATACGGATATCATTTCTTGTACCGCAAAGTCCTTTTGATCTTCAGTTTGAGCTTCAAGCATATTTAAGCCCAAAGGCATTTCAAGATCAGATGGGCTAAACACAATGAGATCTTCAGCGCGTTCCGGTGGCATGTGTTCAAGGATGTATTCAATTAAGTCGCCGTTGGGGTCAAGCACGCACACACCATCTCCATTTCTGATGTCTTGCAGAGCCATGTTTTGAATGAGTACGGTTTTGCCGGAGCCGGATTTTCCGATAATATACACATGACGCCGGCGGTCCTCGCGCATAATGCGCACGGTGTATTCCTCACCGCGGTATTCGGCCAAGCCAAGGATCACGCCTTCTTTTGGCAAATTAACCGGTGGTGGTGCTTTGCGCGCGCCGAGCCAATTAATGCCCGGCGTTTCCGTTGAAGGTAGCGGCAGGTGGTACAAGCTCGCAGCTTCTTCTGTATTAATGACAAATTCATGATGTTCAGAAAAAGCGCGGTACAAGTAGTCGCGAATCAATTTTTGGGGATGTGAGGGCACAATAGCAAAAAAACTGTTTCCGTAATGGTACAAATTAAATTGCGTAAACGCATTGACCACGTTGTCCAAATACAATTTGGCGCCTTGTGGCGTCTCGCTGGCAACGATAATGTTGATGTTGGCGTCCAATCCCGCTTTGCTGATTTTTTCTTCAACACCTTTGACCAGTTCTTCTTCAAGCGGGGACAAGCGGTACTGTTCTTTGGGTTCAGGCCCCATGCCCTGTTTTTTGCTTTCAAATTGCTTCAGGATGCCGTGGGTTACCTTGCCAGCAGCCATGAGTATGCGATTTTTATCAACCACATCTTCAAATTTTTTGCCCTGCTGAATTTCACGTGAGATATGCGCACCTTCTTTGCGCCACGCTCGTTTTGCGCTGCGTACAATAAACTGAATGGCAACGCTGTCATACTCTCCCAGTTTGCTTAATGAGTTGGTAATGGTATTGAGTGGGTCGCTATCTGCTTTTTTGTATGTTTTTATAGGCAAAGCACTGTCGCGTTTGAATTTTAAGCGCGCTGCGACTACCGAGCTCTTGGGCAAAAACAAATTGTAATCCTGTATTTTATCCAGTTGCGCATGCGGATACTGCGCGTGAATTTGGCGCTGTACATAATCATCCATGTGCGCCGGGCTTGAGACATAGAAACTGATCAAACTTTTTTGGACAACAATTTCAAATGAAACGTGATCATCGCGCCCATGCCACCACGCCATCAAACCGCGCTGTGCTTTTAATCCGCCAATGGCTGTATAGAACCCTTCAGCAATGCTGATTTCTTCCCGTATTTGTTCCATGCGTTCAGTTGCCTGCATTTCCTGTTCACTCTTTTTTTCTTTGGGGACACGCACCATATACAAGTTGCGTTTAAAGCTTTGCGTGTGGCGATGGACTTCATGTGCGATATTGCGCAAGAAAAAAAGCACCCCGAGAATCCCCAAAACAACAGCAACCACAAGCAACAGTGGAATGAACGAATCAAACAATCCGCCGCCACTCGGGAGGTTGAAATAATCGGGCGATGCAAGTGGCACTATTTGGAGCATATCATGTACGGTTGTGTTCTTCGTCGTGTAGTTCAATCAAACGTTCTGCTTTGATTTTTGCTTCTTGTTCAAGAAAGAATCTATTGACGCCGGGTATTATTTTAAGCCATGCCAAGAGCAATTTCAGCAATTTTTTCAAGTGTAGTTTTGGTTTGTTAAACAGTGTGCGAATGTCACGCGCGGTTTCTTCTCCTTTTATTTTAAACTCAACACGTTTAAACTCCGGCATTTGCTGGTACAATTGCGCCAGGCCTTCAGACATGACGGTTTCAATTTTTTTGGTTGTTTCATCTTTTTGTCCTGTCCGCGGTATGGCCAATGGTTTGAATTTTTTTTGTTTAAAACGCGCTAGCAGACCTTCTTGCGCTTGTACGTGTGGTATGTTTTCTGTGGGGAGCGACTGCTGTTCAGGAAGAGGGGTTGTTTCTGGAATGGTCGCGCGTTCTGGCGTTGGTTTTTGTTCAGTTTCAAAAGGCGCGCGCATGCGGCGTTTTTCTTGCGGCAGTAGGGGTTGTTTTTCAAGCCCCATGCTCGGTGGTTGTTGAGCCATACGTTATAGGGAGATTATACCATTTTTACGGTTACGGGCCCATGAGGTGTATCCTCAACACGGTATCCGGTGTGTTCCAGGGCTTCACGCAGTTCATCTGAACGTTGCCAATTTTTTTCTAACCGCGCTTTTTCACGTTCATGTACAAGCTGCATAACTCGTTTGGGCACTTTTTGGTTTCTGCGTTTCCATTCTGCTTTGATATTGAGCCCCAAAACTTTATCAAACTCAAACAGCGTTTTCAGTTTTGCGCTGCTTGGATAATCCGATTTTATGAGCCGCCACATGAGAGCAAGCGCTTGTGGCATATTGAGGTCGTCGTTTATGGCGTTTTTAAAATTTTCTTCAAATTCGGCACACCCTATTTTTGGTTTATCATAGCGCGCTATAGTTTGATACAAATTTTGCAAACCGCTTTCTGCGGATCGTAACGCTTGCCAGGAAAACGCCAGCTGTTTGCGATAATGTGTTTGCAATAACAGATAGCGATACGCAAGCGGCGAAATTCCTTTTTGTTTGAGCGTGGCAAGCGTAATGAAATTTTCACCTGATTTTGCCATTTTTTCACCAGCCCCATCACCAGCAGCCCCGTCGGCGCCAATCAATAAAAACTCACCGTGGAGCCAGTAGCGCACCCAAGGGTGTTTGCCGGTTGCACATTCTGATTGCGCAATTTCATTGGTATGGTGAACAGACATATGATCAACGCCACCGCAATGAATATCAAACTGTTTTCCCAGATATTTTATGCTCATGGCAGAGCACTCAATATGCCAGCCCGGAAAGCCCTTGTGTCTAAACGCATTCCACTCCATTTGTCGTTTTTCTCCGGGACGTGTAAATTTCCACAAGGCAAAATCGTGCTCATTCTTTTTTTCACCCATGGCCACGCGCGTGCCGGCCTGTAATTCTTGTTTTTTTAAACGCACCAGCTCGCCGTATGAGGGGAACCGTGTGGTATTAAAATAGATACCATCCGTTGTTTCATACGTGTAACCTTTTTTTTGCAGCGTTGTGACGAGCGCGATTTGTTCTTTAATATGATCCGTTGCTTTGCACCACACGGTCGGCTCAATAATATTCAATTCGGCAATATCTTTTTTAAAATCCGCGGTGTAGAAATCCGCAATCTTCCATGCACTTTTCCCTTCGCGCCGCGACCCTTTTTCCATTTTATCTTCGCCGTTGTCAGCATCATCGGTCAAATGGCCCACATCCGTGATGTTCATGACGTGTTTAACGCGAAACGCATTAAAAAGCAGCACGCGTTTGAGCGTGTCTTCAAAAATATAGGTACGATAGTTGCCCAGGTGCTGAAAGTTATACACGGTCGGGCCGCAGGTGTAGAGCCCGACTATTTTTTTGAGTGGTTCAAACAACTCCTTTTTGTGGGAAAGGGTGTTATAGAGTTTTAAATCCATGGTTTTTGTTTTAGCTCATCGTGGGTTATCCACGAAAATGTGCTAAAATTAGGATAGATAACGGACAATTGTCCGACACTAATTTTTGCACATTCTTATGGATAAGCAAGCGTATCGTCAGAGGGTCAAAAAGCTTCCAGTACAGGTCAGTAGAGCGGACTTTAATCGCTACATCTTACCGTATGTATCCCGTGCACGCAGAGGACCAAAAGGGAAACTGACACATTTTCAAATCTTCAACTATATACTGTATGTACTCCATACCGGTGTACAATGGAATCAGCTCCCCATTCGGAGAAAAGAAATCCATTGGTCAAACGTGTACAAGTGGCATCTGCGTTGGAGCCGCGATGGGAGCTACCGTAATTTGTTTGAAACATCCGTTATGCTCTTGAATAGCAAAGGCAAACTTGACCTTAGAATACTCCATGGCGACGGCTCTAACACCGTGGCTAAAAAGGGGGTGCAGGAATAGGATACTCTGGTCACAAACATCAAAAAGGTTTAAAAGAGCTTGTCATTATTGATAATAACGGATTAGTCATTGCTCCTCTTGTGGTTGCGCCCGTTAACCAACATGATACAACACTGTTACCTGCAAGCCTATTTGAACTTGCTGACATGGCAACAGTCGCGGGGTTTGACCTCTATGGTTCGTACCTTACTCTGGACTCAGGGTTTGATAGCGCTGACAACAAGCTACGTATTGAAGAGCAGGGTATGATTCCGGTCATTAAGCTAAACCGCAGAAGAACCAAAGATGAACAGAAGCTTGAAAACCTCTATGATAGTTTCAATGAAACTGTTTACAAAGAACGATACAAAGTGGAGCGTACGTTTGCCTGGGTTGATACGTATCGTAAGCTCGTCATACGGTATGAGAAACTTGAGTGTACCCATAACGGATTCAAGTATCTTGCCTACAGTATGATGAACCTGCGAGTTTTGTTTGGAAACTCGCTATGAGTTCTTTCTATATTCATTGTAACACGTTTTGACTTTGTTTACTAGTATTTTTGGCTGTGGTATACTGTAAGTATCTATGTCGTTTTTTAGTAAAAAACCCAATACCACAATCGGGGTTGATTTTGGAGTGGGTGGTGTAAAATTGGTTGAATTAAAAGTGGAGCGCGGCCGTGCGCATCTTTCAACGTATGCGGTTATGCAGGGAGGTTGGGCTGATCTTACGGATGATGTCGCGCTTCTTATGGGCAGTATGCGTGGAAAAGATCAGAAGCATGTTGCCGAACCGGAACTGAAACAAATGGGCGCTGTGCTCAAACAATTGGTAAAGAAATCACGCGCGCTTGGACGCAGCGCTGTGGCGAGCATTCCCGCGTCTGCTGTATTTAATGTGGTAATGCGCATGCCTCGCGTTCCAGAAAAAGATTTTGTCAGCCATGCGCGCGATGAAGCTACCAAATTGTTGCCGCTTCCGGCAGAAGAAATGGTGCTTGATTTTCAGACGGTTGGGAATGGCGCACCGCACAAAAAAGGTGAAGAGTCAACTAACCAACGCGTGCTTATCACCGCAACATCTCGCATTTTGGTTGAGGAATATACCAAGATTTTTCAATATGCCGGCCTTGCGTTAAGTAACCTTGAAACTGAGAGTTTTGCCTTAATTAGGGCACTTTTGGGCCGCGATCCGGCTCCGGCATTTGTTTTGGATATAGGGACAGTGCGCACCAACTTATTTGTGGTTTCTGGCGGCATTCCGCTTATTCATCGCAGCATTAACTTTGGAGGCCAAAATTTTAATACCATTCTTAAAAACGTGTGGGGACTGGATGATGTGGCACTCATAGAACAAGCCAAGCGCGATATTTCTTCCGGATTGCCCGGCGCGGAGTTTCCTGATCGTTTTAAACCCATTTTGGATCCGGTGGTGCAGGAAATCAAGTACCACCTTGAATTGTGTGAGCGCGGTGAAAGTAACGGTTGCGTGCGCCCAGAAAAGATAGTGTTGACCGGTGGTTCCGTGCTCTTGCTTGGTTTGACGCAATTTTTGGAACAGACGTTTAACATCACCACGTATATTGCGGATCCGTGGGCGCGCGTCATTTATCCGCAGGCCTTAAAACCGGCGCTTGATGCTGTTGGCGTGCGTTTTGCGGTTGCCATAGGACTTGCGGCGCGTGCTTCAGGCGGTTAAGAGATGTAGATAAATCATTTGTAGACAGAGAAAGAGTGTGGTATACTGAATTGTGGCTTAAGTATATTTTATGGCAGAGGATAAAAAATATTCGCTTGTGCTTGTTGAAGATGATGAATTTTTGGCAAGCATTTATCAGACCAAGTTTGACATGGAGGGCTTTAAAGTCAGTATTGCGGGCAACGGGGAAGAAGGCCTTAAATTGGTTGAAAAAAAGATGCCGGATATTGTTTTACTTGATATTTTGCTTCCAAAATTGGACGGTTTTGCGGTTTTGGAACGTTTAAAGTCCAATCCAAAAACCAAGCATATTCCGGTTATATTGCTTACCAATTTGGGGCAAAAAGATGATGTTGACCGCGGTGTTGAGCTCGGTGCTGCTGATTATTTGATAAAGGCGCATTTTAAGCCGTCAGAAACTGTGGATAAAGTGAGAAAGATTATTGCGCAATCAAAAAAAGAAAAATAATTTAATTAATCTATTCATAATTAAACGGGAGGGAGGTGAGTTTATGCCTATGAAAAAGAAACAGGGTTTTACCCTTGTGGAGCTCCTGGTGGTTATCGCCATCATCGGGCTTTTGTCCACCCTTGCCGTGGTGGCTCTCGGAACCGCGCGAACTAAATCGCGCGATGCAAAACGCGTGGCTGACATTAAGCAAGTTCAGACCGCGCTTGAGCTGTTTTATACAGATAATAATGCTTACCCGACCGCAACGTCAACGGTATTGGGTCAGGCTGGCGCTTTGTGTTTGGGGTCATCCGGTTTTGGCGCAACGGGTTGTGCCAATCCCTACATGTCTTTGGTCCCCAAGAATCCAAGCCCCGGAGGAGCGGCTTATACTTACGATTCGGCTGATGGTACAACGTACGCCACTACCTTCACGCTTGAAGGCGCGACCGGGCAACTCGCCGCGGGCGCCCATACAGCTAAACCGGGTGGTATTGAATAAAATATAGAAATGACTTACGCGTTTGACGTATTTCTGCGTTGCAGGCTGCGGTGCTCAACAACGTACATTATCAGTACGTTTTATTCCGCTCCTCGCCTGCGCCTTGAACTGCGTTCAAACGCGTAAGTCCTTGTTTGTTTTGAAAACCCTCTGGCTCTTCCCAAGGGGCTTTTATTTTTGTATAATGAGTATATGAACTACAGTACTGTTACGGTGTTGGCAACCCTGCTTGGAGCTGCATGGGGCAGTTTTTTAGCTGCGTGGTTGTATCGGTACGGTGTTGGTCGCACTGTGGTCAAGGGGCGTTCGTCCTGTGTTACATGCCAGGCAACACTTGCATGGTTTGAACTGATACCGGTTATCAGTTTTTTGGTTTTGCGTGGTCGTTGTCGGCGTTGCAAGGCGCTTCTTTCTGTTCGCTACCTTGTGGTTGAAGCCGCTACCGCAATTTTTTTTGGTGTTACCGCCTATTTTTTGGCAAGCCGCGGTGTAGTGTCGTGGAGTTGGCTTGTTACCGGTTTGGTGGCAGTGTTTTTTTTGTCGTTCATATTTTTTTTTGAACTCTACTACAGTATTGTGTGGAGCGGCTTTTTGGTTATTGGAATGATTGGTGTGTTGGTTGGTAACATGCTTTTGCACATTCCGTTTTTGGGTCTTATAGCCGGTGCGCTTGTTGGTGGTGGTTTCTTTTTTGCGCAATGGTTGATTTCCGATGGGCGATGGGTAGGCGAAGGTGATATTTTTATTGGTTTTTTCATGGGATTTTTGTTGGGTTGGCAAAAGTTGCTGTTGGCGCTTTTTTTGGCGTACGTGGGCGGTGCTTTTATTGCCGTGCTTTTGCTGGCAGCCGGCTGGCTTAAACGGAAAGACAAAATTCAGTTTGGTTCTTTTTTGGCGGTGAGCACGTGGGTTGCGTGGTTGTATGGCGCTGATATAATCGGATGGTACATGACCATGATGCGGTCTTAAAATATGAACAAACAACAAGCGCGCGAGCGCGTGGAAAAATTAATCAAACAAATTGACGATTTGCGGTATCGGTATCATGTGCTTGATGACCCGCGTGTGGATGATGCTGTGTATGATGCACTGCAGCGCGAGTTAAAAGCGCTTGAGCAAGAGTTTTCTGATTTGAAGCGTGTCGATTCGCCTTTGCGTCGTATCGGAGGTCAACCCTTGCCGGCGTTTAAAAAAATCACTCATGAAATTCCGCAATGGTCTTTTAATGATGCGTTTTCAGAAGAAGATGTGCGTGCTTGGGAAGAGCGTATTTTGAATTATCTTGAAAAAGAGTTGGGGCATCGGCCGGCTGACCTTGATTATGTGGTTGAACTCAAAATTGATGGTTTGCATATTGTGTTAACGTATGAAAAAGGTGTTTTAAAGACCGCGGCGACGCGGGGAAATGGCACTGTTGGTGAGGATGTGACGCACAATGTGGTGACGATTCATTCGGTGCCGCTTCGTTTGCGTGAGGCGATTGATGTTATTGTTGAAGGCGAGGTGTGGCTGCCCACGCCCGTTTTTCAAGCATTAAATCGCGAGCGCGAAAAAGCAGGCGAACCGGCGTTTGCCAACCCGCGCAATGCTGCGGCAGGTGGTATTCGTCAACTTAATCCTGCCATGGCCGCAGCGCGTAAGCTGGAAGCGTTTTGGTATGATATTTCACGCGCGCCGCAGCCGATTGCCTCACAAGAAAAAGAATTAAAGCGGTTGACAGCGCTTGGTTTTAAGGTTAACCAACAGTGGCGGCATGTGCGTACTATTGATGAGGTAATTGTTTTTTGGAGGACGTGGGAAAAAAAGAAGGATAAAGAATCGTATTGGATTGACGGCGTGGTAATAAAGGTCAATCAACGTGCGTATCAGGATGTGCTCGGGTTTACGGGGAAAGCACCGCGATGGGCACTGGCCATTAAGTTTGCGGCGGAAAAAGGAACGACGCGTGTGCGTGATATTTATGTACAGGTGGGACGCACAGGTGTTTTGACGCCGGTTGCGCTGCTTGATCCGGTGCAACTGGCCGGTACCACGGTGACGCACGCAACGTTACATAATTTTGATGAGATTGATCGGCTTGACGTGCGTGTGGGGGACACGGTGGCCGTGGAAAAGGCCGGAGATATTATTCCTAAAATTATTGAAGCATTTCCTAAATTGCGTACGGGCCATGAGAAAAAAGTGGCGCGGCCGTGGCAGTGCCCTATATGTGGCAGCGCGGTTACGCAACCTGCCGGTGAGGTGGCATTGTATTGTTCAAACAAAGAATGTTATGCAAAAGAACTTGAAAATCTTATTCATTTTGTGGGTAAACATGGTTTTGATATTGAAGGGTTGGGAGAAAAAATTGTTGAGCAACTATTGGATGAAGGATTGATTAAAGATGCTGCTGATTTGTTTACGCTTGTTGCAGGGGATCTGAATGGTTTGCCCGGATTTGCAGAACGTAAAGCGGAAAAATTAGTGGCCGCGATTGCCGCACGTAAGCGTGTGACGCTTAACAGATTTATTTTTGCGCTGGGTATTAGACATGTGGGAGAAGAAACTGCCGTAGCGCTTGCGCAACATTTTGAAACATTTGCGCGTTTGCGGCAGGCGACTGTTGAAACACTTGAAGCCGTGTCTGATGTTGGTCCTAAAGTTGCTCAATCCATTGTTGAATTTTTTGCCGATAAAAAGAATGTTGTGTTGCTTGGAAAGTTTGAGGAACTGGGTGTAGGCGCGCAGCGTGCGCAGCGCCCCGAGCCGCTGGTGCGCGGGCCGCTTGCGGGCAAGACAGTGGTGTTGACGGGTACCTTAGTGCACATGACGCGCGATGAAGCAAAGGAGCGTGTGCGTGCGGCAGGCGGTGTTGTAAGTGGCTCGGTTTCCAAGAAAACTGATTATGTGGTGGCAGGCGCAGAGCCGGGTTCAAAATATGATAAAGCACAGCAGCTCGGCGTGACCATTTTGGATGAACAGGCCTTTTTGCGGCTTGTTTCTTAAAATTTATTGACGTGAAAGGTTATTTTTTGTAAGATAGGTTTAATGTATGTCAAATATTGACGCAGCAAAAATCGCAAAACTTGCGCGTATTGCATTGACTCAAGAAGAGCAGGCAAAATTTCAAGCCCAGCTTTCTGATATTATTGGTTTTGTTTCGCAGCTGCAGGAAGTGGATGTGTCCGGGGTTGAGCCGACTGCGCAAGTTACCGGGCTTGAAGACGTGTTGCGTTCTGATGTTGTCGAGGCCTGCGATGAAGATACGCGCAAAAAATTACGTGCGCAATTTCCCGCGCGTAAGGATGATTTATTACAAGTGCCCGCTGTGTTTGAATAGAACTCATGCGTTTGGTGCATCTCTGCGTTGTCGCTCCGCTCCTCGCTCAACGTAGTATATGACTACGTTTCGCTTCGGTGCTCGCTGCCGCCTTGAGCTGCGCTCAAACGTATGAGTTCTAAATGATAATTTTATGAAACGCTCTTTTGGCTTCACGCTCGTTGAATTATTAGTCGTCATTGCCATCATTGGTATTCTTTCAACCATGGCCATGGTTTCTTTGGTTGATGTAAAAGCAAAAGCGCGCGATACCAAACGCACGGCAGACATCAGCACACTCCAACGCGCCATTGAGTTGGGGTTTGTTGAAGACAGGGACTACACGGAAGTGCTCGGGAGCACGTGTATCAATTCTGGTTCGGTTATTGCAGATTGTAACGGTTCTATCGTGAATTTTATTAGCAGTTTGGACACATTTCATGATCCCAATGGCGATGACGCCTGTGTCACACCGGCGTTTGGCTGTGATTTTGCTATAAGTGAGAATGCCACAACGCCGCTCACGTATCAGATTGGTTTTTGGCTTGAAAAAGGCGCGGGTGAGCTTGGGCCGGGTAAACATTATTTGACGCAAATAGGGTTACAATAATATGGAACAGGGCAAAACAATTACACAATGCGCCGAGCTTCTTAAAAACAAGAAGATATCTTCAGTTGAGCTAACCAAAGAATATTTGAAACGCGCACATTACAGCAACAAAGAGTTGAACGCGTATATTACCATTTGTGATGATGCAGCGCTTGAGATGGCGGCTGCTGCTGATAAAAAATTAGCAGAAGACGGTGCGCATCCTTTGTGCGGTGTGCCGTTTGGTGTGAAAGATGCCATTTGTACTGCTGGTATTAGGTCAACTGCTTCAGCAAAAATTTTGGATAATTATGTGCCGCCATTTGATGCTACGGTTGTGGGGAAAATTCGTGATTTGGGTGGTGTGATTATTGGTAAGCACAATTGCGATGCATTTGGGCACGGCGCATCAAATGAAAACAGCCATTACGGGCCGGTGCGCAATCCGCATGATATTACTAAAGTGCCGGGCGGATCTTCCGGCGGCTCTGCCGCGGCTGTGGCAGCTGATTTATGTGTGTATGCCATTGGTGAAGACACGGGTGGCTCTGTTCGTCAGCCCGCGTCATTTTGCGGTTTGGCCGGTTTGCGTCCTTCCTATGGCCGTAATAGCCGCTATGGCATTATGCCTATGGCATCGTCACTTGATACGGTCGGGCCCATCGCAAAAACAGTGGAAGACGTTGCTATTTTGATGGAAGTGATGGCCGGGGCTGACAAACTTGATTCAACCACTGTACCCGTTGCGGTGCCGCGCTATACTGATTTTTTGGAGCGCGGTGTAAAGGGTTGGAAAGTTGGTTTGCCACGCGAATATTTTGAAGGCGCGTTGCATGAGGATGTTGCGGCGCGTATGGAAGAAGCAAAAAAACGTTTAATTGATTTGGGCTGTGAATTGGTTGATGTAAGTTTGCCGCACACCAAATACGCGGTGCCTACCTATTATATTGTGGTGCCGGCAGAGGACAGTTCAAACCTGGGACGGTTTGATGGTATGCGTTATGGCGTTCGATCTTCTGAAAAAAGTTTAGGCGATGCGTATGAACAGGCGCGCGCTGCCGGTTTTCCGGATGAATGCAAGCGCCGTATTTTTATTGGCACCTATGTTTTGTCTGCCGGTTATTACGATGCGTATTACAAACGCGCGCAGCAGGTGCGTACTTTGATTATTCGTGATTTTGATGAAGTGTTTAAACAGGTTGATGTTTTGTTAACACCAACATCACCATTCCCAGCGTTTAACATTGGTGAAAAGTCCGATGATCCCATTCAAATGTATCTGGCTGATATTTTTTTGAGTGGTTCGTCTTTGGCTGGGGTGCCGGGCATTTCTGTGCCAGCCGGGGTTTCTGCAACAGGTCTGCCCATTGGCGCGCAATTTATTGCGCCGCGGTTGAAAGAAGAAAAAGTTTTGAATATTGCGCATCAGTTTGAGCGTGTTGGTTTTGTCTAACCTTGAGTGTTACTCTTGAAGGTTGACCGTACAGGCCCTTTACAAATTTTTTTAAATGTGGTGTCATTATAGTATAGTGAGTCCTGTGCGGGAAAGAGCCCACACATGGATCAGTTAGCGGCATCAGATCCGGAGGTCAGTCATCATGGCACGTAAGCTGTATAAGAGTTCTGTTCTTTGCTTGTTCATTGCTTTTTTGTTCGGGTGCTACTCCGGTACCGACGTGTACTGCGTGTCCGGGGTTGTCGTGGATTCGGTTTCGGGCTCGCCCATAGCAGATGCCTCTGTGTATGTTGACCTTGGCATCTACTCGACGACGAATGTTGACGGTCAGTATATGCTGTATGTTTCCAAGGAGGAAGCATTCCGGACTCTTCAAATTCGGGTGTCGGCATGCGGCTATAGAGAAGGAGGAACGTCGCTGTACGTAGATGACAGCTTCAAGTGTACCGATGAGGTTAGCGCCATCGCGCTCGACGGGGATGTTGGTGAGGAATCCAAAGTCGTGAGTAAATGGTACTTTCCTGCCGTAACTGAAAGGGTTCGCACTGATTATGGCGTTAGAATTGTATGCCGTGAACCCGCAAGGGCCGTATTCCTTTTTAACTGCCCGCTGGTGGTTGATCCCCTGAATTATCCGGTTGGTAATTCTTTGACTTACTCAGAGCGATGTATTGGGGAGGAGGGGGGCTACAATCCTTCGGGTTTTTTGTTTATGTTGTGCCAGTGTTACCACATTCTCCAGCAAACACGCGACGGTCACCGGTCCCACACCTCCGGGCACGGGCGTGAACCATGAGGACTTGTTGCGCGCACCGCTTGATGCGTCACCTTCTACACCGCCGTCGGTACGCGTAGTGCCAATGTCAATAATGATGACTCCATTTTTGACCATACTCGCTTCAATTAGTTTTGGTTTGCCTACAGCAACAATGAGCACATCAGCTTTTTGGGTAATGCTAGAGGCCTTTTGTTTGTCACGGCCCGTCAGTTGTTTTGCGGACAGTCCGCGCACGGATAATCCGCGTTCTTGTTCAAGTCGTTTTATGGTGTTGCAAAATAAATCACTATTGCCCACCACTACGGCTTTTTTGCCTCGTAAATTTTTTTCGGGGCTATCCAGCAATATTTCAACAGCGTTAAGCATCACGGGGCGAGCAAATGGTTCTTTGCCTTCAAGCAGTAGTTTAAGATTGGCAGGGTGAAAACCATCTGCATCTTTACGCGGGTCAATCGCGCCAATCATTTCATCTTCATCAAGATGGCGGGGGAGTGGTAATTGAATAAGTATGCCGTCTACATCGCGTTTTGCATTCAGCGCGTGAATGAGTGTTTTTAGTTTATGGGTTGTCGTTTTTTCGGAGAGTACATGCTTTTCAAATCTGATGCCAACCTCTGCGCAGGTTTTTTCTTTGAGCTCAACATACAGATGCGATGCAGGATCGTTACCAACCAAAACAGCTGCTAAGCCGGGTTTGCGCAGCATTGCAGATGTCTCCGCTTTCAAGCGTTCTTTAATTGTTTTGGCAATCATTCTGCCGGAAATTTTGCGAGGCATGGGTTATGCAAGTTCTGGATAAAGAGGGAAGCGGCTGGTGAGCTCTTTTACTTGGCTGCGGATGCGTGCAAGTGTGGCCTCATCTTGCCAGTGCTCAATTGCTTCTACAATCCACGCGCCGATTTCTTTCATTTCTTCTTCTTTCATACCACGCGTGGTGAGTGCCGGCGTTCCCAAACGAATACCTGACGGATCCATGGGTTTGCGTGGATCATCTGGAATCATGTTTTTATTTAAGGTAATGCCGGCTTTATCAAGCGCTTCTTGCGCGTTTTTGCCTGACAATCCCATGGGCATCACATCAATTAAAAGCAAGTGGTTGTCAGTTCCGCCAAACATCAATTTCATGGGTGTTGCACCCAGCGCGGTCTCAAGTATTTTGGCGTTCTTTTTAATTTGTCGCGCATAATCTTTAAATGACGGTTCTAGTGCTTCTTTGAACGCGACTGCTTTGGCCGCAATGTTGTGTTCATGCGGCCCGCCCTGCAAACCAGGGAATACCGCTTTGTCTATTTGTTTGGCGTATTGTTCTTTACACATGATCATGCCACCACGCGGACCACGCAAGGTTTTGTGTGTGGTTGTGGTGACTACGTCAAACAACGGGACAGGGTTATTCATTTCACCTGCAGCAATAAGCCCGGAAATATGTGCGATGTCTGCCATGGTTAGCGCGCCCATTTTATCGGCAATGGTTTTGATGCGTGCATAGTCAATCTCGCGGGAGTACGCGGAATATCCAACCAAAATTATTTTTGGTTTGTGTTCGCGCGCCATTGCTTCAATGTGGTTGTAGTCAATCAGCCCTTCCGGCGTGGTTTTGTACCGTACGAAATTAAAAATTTTTGACATCCAAGTCACCGGACTGCCATGGGTCAAGTGACCGCCGTGTGACAAATCCATACCTAAAATAGTGTCACCCGGCTCCATGAGCGCAGAATATACTGCCACGTTTGCCGGTGCGCCGGACAATGGCTGCACGTTAACATGTTCTGCGTGGAATAATTGTTTGGCGCGGTCAATCGCCAGACCTTCAAGTGAGTCAATATATTCGCAACCGCCATAATAACGCTTGCCAATGTAACCTTCAGAGTATTTGTTGGTGGCAATACTGCCGAGTGCTTCAAGAACAGCGAGTGAAACAAAATTTTCACTGGGGATCATTTCCAGGCCCTCTTCCTGGCGCTTGAGTTCTTTTTTGAGTAACTCGTATATTTGAGGATCGTTTTTTTGTAAATGTGAATACATATAGAATACTATATAAGCTCCTCGGTTCGGAAGCGTAAAAATAAGTTTTTTCGCTTCTCTCGCTTGCGTCTCTTATAAAAAGCACATTATGATTAATGACAGGGAGATCTGGCGTGTTTATATTACAACATATTGCCTATTCGGGATTTTTACGCTATACTATGGTATACTAAATACTACTCTTTTTTGTAGTGGTACGCAAGTTATATGAGCCAACTCATCATTTGTGGCGGTAAGCAATTAAAGGGCGAGATTGCGGTCTACGGAGCCAAAAATCATGCGCTCAAAATGCTCGCGGCGTCACTCCTGACGCAAGAGCCGGTAGAGCTTTTCAACATGCCGTTTGTTGAAGATGTGGTGCGCATGATGGAAATTATGAAGGATTTGGGGGTCTCCGTGCAGGAGAATGACGGCACGGTTAAGATTCAGGCGCAAAACCTCTACACGCATGAGTTGCATAAAACACTGACGCCTAAAGTGCGCGCTTCTGTTTTGTTTGTCGGGCCGCTTTTATTGCGGCGCGGCAAAGCAGTGTTGCCGTATCCGGGCGGGTGTTCATTGGGGCGTCGGCCGATTGATCTTTTATTGAAGGCGTTTAAGGCGCTCGGCGCTGACGTACACGAACGCGAAGATGAAGTTAAATTTTCCGCGCGCAAATTAAAACCCGCTACATTTGTTTTCCCATTTGTCTCGCACACTACAACCGAGGCACTCATGATGACCATGGCTTTAATTTCTGGCACAAGCCATATTGTGAACGCAGCCATGGAGCCGGAGGTGGTTGCACTTGCTGAATTTTTGAATGCGTGTGGCGCAAAGATAAAAGGTGCTGGTTCGCCGGAGATTGTCATTGAAGGTGTCGCACAATTACGCGGTGGACAAGCGCATATAATTCCTGATCGTTTAGAAGCAGGCGCATTTATGGCCATGGCTGCCGCAACACACAGCACCATTAAAATTACGCATTGTAATCCGGCGCATTTGGCTGTTCCTTTATATATGATGCGTTCAATGCAAATTGATGTTGAAACCGGCCCTGATTGGATTGAAGTAAAACGTGCCAAAGAGTTTCGCGGCGTGAACATCACCACGCATGAATATCCCGGTTTTCCCACTGATTTGCAGCCGCCGTTTACCGTTGCATTAACGCAAGCAAAGGGCATGAGCATGGTGCATGAGACCATTTTTGAAGGCCGATTGTTTTATGTTGATAAATTAAATCGTATGGGCGCCAACATATTGCTGTGCGATCCGCATCGCGTATTGGTTGCCGGCCCTAAACATTTGCGCGGTACGCGCATTGAATCGCCGGATATTCGCGCTGGCATGGCTATGGTTATTGCCGGACTTGCGGCGCATGGCACAACCACTATTGAAAACATTTACCAAATTTATCGCGGGTATTATAAAATAGATGAGCGTCTGGCCAAGCTGGGTGCTGACATTAAAAAAATTGGCTAAGTATGGATTCCCCCTCGCAACGCCGGTCAAAAAGTTATCTTAATTTTTATGTCTCGGTCATAGGTCTTGTTTTGGTATTTGGCTTGGGTGTGTTTGTGGGGCAAGGCAAGTTTCAGCTACGCACGCAGGACAATGTAAAAGTTGAAGCCGGTCCCGGTGCTGAACTGACTTTTACCAAAGACGTGCAACGTGAACAACTTGAACGTGCGAACAAAAAGAAAATTAATTTTGATATGTTCTGGCGCGTGTGGGAAGATGTGCAACAGCGTCATGTGAAGCCGGAAATTAAAGATGTTGATTTGTTTTACGGTGCCATTGGGGGCATGGTGGATGCACTGGACGATCCGTACTCGGTATTTTTTCCGCCCAAAGATACCACCGCGTTTATTGAGGAACTCAAGGGAAGTTTTGAAGGTATTGGCGCGGAAATTGGGGAGCGCGATGACATTTTGACTATTATTGCGCCGTTACCGGATTCACCGGCCGAGCGCGCGGGTATTCAAGCTGGAGATAAGATTTTTGCCATTAATGGAGATGATACATCCGGTCTTAAAATTGATGAGGCAGTGCAAAAAATTCGCGGCCCTAAAGGTACGACCGTAGTTTTAACCATTGCTCGCGAGGGACTGCTTGAAGTAAAAGAAATAACCGTAACGCGTGACACTATTGAACTTGCCAATGTAAAAGCAAAGATTGAGAAAGGTGTGGCGCGCGTGCAACTTTTTAATTTTAATGAAGAGACTTTGCAACAATTTCAAAAAGCCGTTGACGATGTTGTGGCGAGCGGCGTACAGGGGTTGATTCTTGATTTGCGTAATAATCCCGGCGGGTTTCTTGAGGTGGCGGTTGCGGTTTCCGGGGAGTGGTTGAATGAAGGCGATGTTGTAGTGATTGAGAAAGATAATAGTGGAACGGAAGAGCGTTATGTGGCGCAAGGGACGCATCGTTTGCGTGGTATGCCTACGGTGATTCTGGTAAATCGCGGTTCTGCATCAGCATCTGAAATTGTTGCTGGTGCTTTGCAAGATCATAAAGTAGCCAAAGTTGTTGGCGAGACCACATTTGGCAAAGGTTCGGTGCAGGATTTTTCAGTGTTACCGGACGGTTCGGGTTTGAAGCTGACCATCGCCGAGTGGTTGACACCGGACGGCAGACATATCAATAAGGAAGGTGTTGCTGTTGACGTGGTGGTGGAAAAGATATATGAATTGACGGATAAGGGTGAAGTGATTGATCACGGTGTGGAGGCGGCGCAGAAGGTGCTTGCGGATTTGATTAAGGGTTTGAAAAAAGTTGTGCCCTCGGCTTCTCCGCAACAGTAGGGCTTGTTGTTTTTAAAATTGTACCCGGGAGAGATGGCCGAGTGGCTGAAGGCGCACGCTTGGAAAGCGTGTGTATCGCAAGGTACCGAGGGTTCGAATCCCTCTCTCTCCGCAATTTTTCGAAAAGGGTTTCGGAACCA
>DNQG01000001.1 GCA_003501255.1 Candidatus Magasanikiibacteriota bacterium | reverse complement strand
GAGGGATTCGAACCCTCGAGGCCGTGAGGCCTAGCGGTTTTCGAGACCGCCCGATTCAACCAACTCTCGCACCTCTCCATATTTTTGTTTTAGGTAGTGCTCTAATTTTTTAGTGTGTTTTCCATTGTGGAATGAGATATTTTTTAAAAAATTAATTACATTTTTTTCTCTTCGTATAAACATGTTAAAGCCATATCTTGTGGGATAATAACCGTTTTGGGTACAAAAGTCAAAAACGCTTTGCAGTAGTGGAACAGAATGATTAGTAAAACAGATGCCTGGATTTTTGTATATTTTTTTATTTTTTTTATGATGATCAATAAATACACATCCATCAGTGTCAACGAGGCCGCGCACGCAGGCAGCTAATAATTTGTGGTTTTTTTTAATCCACCAAGGAATATCAATTTGATGAGCAACCTTGCTTCCTCTTTTTAACCCTTTCTTTTCCAAAAATTCAACCAATGAGGCGCTACTTAATGTCAGGTTAATTGCATTATTGTGTTTCTTTTTTGCGACTTTAATTTTAAAGATTGTGCTAAAGAGTTTTTCAACAAAAGTCACATAGGGAAGGTCATTTTGTGTGCCCAGTGTTATGGTCACCTGGTAGTTTGAAATTCCGCCGTCACCCAATATGATGCCAAAACATTCGGCCAACTGTTCATCTCTTTTTGGTTCATGAAAATGCTTGCGGGTAAAAGCAGGGTGTTCTGATTTGCGTAGCATTTTTATGGTTGTGCGTCCTCCTTTACTACGACCTTGCGGGGTGCCAGGGCTACCATATAGGGCAGATGATTTTTGTCCGCCTTTTTTTGCAGCTTTTTTTATTTGCTGTAATCGGCTGATTGCTTGATAGGGGGGTATTGCTAGTTTAAAATGGGTACACCATTTTTTTAATACTATCTCAGGGAGGTGCACCTTTTCGTATAGCCAATCAGTTGCTGTTCTTGTTGAATAGCCAACCAACCGTGCAAGTTCCTGGCGGTTCGAGCGTTGCAGCAATTTTTTTATAAATGCTCGTTGTTTACCCTGTTTTAATATTGCTCTATTTCCATTCATGATAAGAGCATAACATTCGTATACATTTCAGTCAACCACTTGGCTACTCCTCCTTTATGTTTTATGTGCAGAAACGCCCATCGCAATGACAAACCAGAACATGATACTCAAATCGTTTTTAATATAAGGAGTATCTACCATACCATGAATAAAGATGACAAGCAAGGCAGCCATGGCGTAGAAAGCAAACGCGCGGTTGGGGGTAAATCGGACCAGTCGTTTTTTTGCGATAATCAAAAAACTGGCCAAGATGCCCAAAAATCCCAGCAGGCCAACAATGCCGGTTTCAGCCCAAAAATTGAGAATAATGTTATGCGGGTGATGGTAAATTTCAACCGGCATGCGATGGTAGGTGGCGATGCGTTGTTGGTAGGAAGCCATGCCGGCGCCGCGTAAAGGATGATCGCGCAAAAATTCAACTGTTTCCGCCCACATGGACAAACGAATTTTACCGGAAAGATCTTGGAATAACAGTTCTTGCCGTACCGGGTTGTGGACCGGTAAAAGCAGCAGACCAATAACGCCCACTAAGGTAAGTGCTACCATATACCACCGCAATGCTTTATAGTACACAAGCGTGACGAGCGCCACACCGGCCATGGCAATGAGAGCGCCGGTTGATCGCGCCCACCACACTGCCAACACGCTGGTTATGACGGCTGCGGTATAGACGGCAAGCATGAAGGAGTCCATTGTGGATGTTTTGATGAGGAATGTTCCCAGCAAACGGCTCATGGGAAGTTTGTCATGCGCTCCGCGAAGTCCTTTTTTTATCAGTCGTACCCATTCACCCACAAACAAGGGCATGAGCGGTGCAAGGTATAAACCAAGGCCGTTGGGAAAACCAAAAATACTCGTAACACGCCGTGTTTCTTCTGCTTGCCAAAATGGATTGATGATCATCCAACCCGTGAATTTTTGAAAAATGGCAAGGGCCGAAACGACGATGGCTGAAAATGCGAGCGCGACAATGGCTTGATGCCAGTGATGACGATTTTCAAAACGCGTGAGGAACACAAAAAAGAGTAGTACCGGTTCAATATAAAATGCTTTCCACAGCCCGGCAGCTTTTTGTATATCAACAGCCATGAAAACACTGATGGTTGCACCCACCAAAAACACACCCAGGGCCGCATAAAAATACCAGGGGAGCGCTTTCAGATTTTCCTTAAGCTGATTCATGTATTTTCTCCGCGCCAAGTCGTAGAGCCACAGCAGTATTGAGATGCCTGCCATGACTTCAAGCCATGTGGTGGGAATGGGTCCTATGGAAAAACGCACCACATACAGTGGTAACAACCATAACAAAATATAGAGACCCAATTTACGATACTTAAGGGAGATGAGAAAGTATAATACTGTTGCGCTGATGAGAAGTGTTGTCATATATTATGCCTTTGCGCGCAAAAGTGAGAGAAGCGCTTTTGGTTGCACTATTTTAAGGCCAAGTACGCCAATACTATAAATCACAATACCGGCGAGCAACGGCACCCAGAGTGGTTTTTCCTGCAAGGGCCAAATAAGCAGCGCCATGATTGCGCTTGCAAACAAAATTTTCCAGAAAGTATGAAGGTTGATACTGAATTTTGTCAGCCGCCACAATACAATGGTAACCATGAGGGGCACCAAAATTTCATTGACAGCAGTAATAATGGCTGCGGCCCATGCCCCAAAGCGTGGAATAAAAATAATGTAGCTCACTACGGCAATAATGGCGTTGACAGCATAAATCCAAATGGTTTTTTTCTGCTCATTGACGGCGATAATAGCATGACTAAATGCAGCGCCTGCATAGACACCAATGACAGCCAATAAAATAATTTTTAAGTAGCCGCCTGCGGAGATAAACTCCGGGCCACCCACAAGGCCCATAATTTTTTCACTTAATATCATACCTCCAAATGCCGTGGGCACGCTTATGAACACGAGCATGTTGAATGCTTGTTGTAGGTAGTGATTAAAGAGTTCTTTGTTTTTTGAACTCCATGCCTGTGTGAGGAGCGGTAATACGACTCCCATAATCATGAAAGGGACTGTGTTGATGACATCAATGACGCGGAAGGCGGCGCCATACAAACCAACTTCTGTTTGTGTTCGTACGAGCGACATAACAAAGAGGTCTCCGCGCAGGTACACTAAATTAAACACAATACAAATGGCAATGGGCCACGAGCGCGTTATGATTTTTTTCCAAATTGCTATTTCAAATTTGAGACCGAGCTTGATAAAACGGCTGCTAGTTATAAGGAGTGTCAGTGTTTGAGCGCCGCCGCCAATAACGATGATACCCATGACCCACAGGAACCCGGCATCAACGGTAATTACAAGCAGAATGCCCGCGAGCATCACTACGCGGCTTATATTCTCCGCAAGTGATGCCCACCACATGCTTAAATGGCGTTGCAAGACGCCCACAAACACCTGGTTGACAGCAATGAAAATAAATGAAAGTGAGGTAAAGATGCTGGCAATTTTTACGAGTGGTGGATAGGGGAAAAACCAGACCATGGCTATGGCTAATCCAAAGAAGATAAGGGCGGACAAGAGCCGTAAACCAAGAATATTTTTTGCAAGACGTTCTTCCTGGGCACCCATTTCAGAAAGCATTTGTGTTGTTACGAGGGTGAGGCCAAAATCAATGAAAATACCAAACATTTGTAAATAGGTGATGGTAGTTGTGTACCAACCAAATTGTTCAACGCCCAAGTAACGTGCCATAAGGGCAAGCGTAAAAACAGCCAGACCAACAGAAATGGCCTTGCCTATGATTTGTGCAAGCGTGTTTTGCAGAATGCGCTTGGTTGCGTTCATGTAGGGTATAGGGTAATAATACCAGATCTTTAGGTATAAAAAAAGTCGTCCCGTCGTTCGCCTTGCCAAAACCCTTATTTTTTGAGAGAATAGAGGGGATAAAACCTCTATGCCAGAACTCAATTTTGCAGAAGAAGAACGTAAGATTCTTGATTACTGGGACGAACACAAAGTTTTCAAAAAATCCGTTGATGAACGCCCGGCTGAACGTGCGTATGTTTTTTATGACGGCCCGCCGTTTGCAACCGGTCTTCCTCATTATGGCAGTTTATTGACTTCCATTATTAAGGATGTTATTCCGCGTTATTGGACCATGAAAGGATATCGTGTCGCACGGCGTTGGGGTTGGGATTGCCACGGCCTCCCTATTGAAAATATTATTGAGAAAAAATTGGGTATTAATTCACGCAAAGAAATTGAAGAGATCGGCATAGACAAATTTTGTGGTGAATGTCGCAATGCCATTTTTAAGTATGACCAAGAGTGGGAGCGCATTATCCGCCGGCTCGCGCGTTGGGTTGATTTTAAGCACTCCTACAAAACCATGGATAATTCGTATATGGAAAGTGTTTGGTGGGCGTTTAAGACCTTACATGATAAAGGTTTGGTGTATAAAGGTACGCGCACAGCATTGTATTGTCCGCGTTGTGAAACGCCGTTGTCCAATTTTGAGATTGCCATGGACAATTCGTACCATGATGTTGAAGACACAAGCGTGTATGTAAAGTTCCGTGCCGGTATACGTGATGTTGAAGGAAAAAAAGTGCCGCGGTATTTTCTTGCTTGGACCACAACACCTTGGACACTCCCGGCAAACAAAGCGCTTGCCGTGCATCCTAAAGAATATTATGTGGAGATTTATGTGCCTTCAAGGGGCGAAGTTTTGGTGTTGGGTAAAAAAATGTTGTTTAAATTTTTTCCTCATGATGGTGAGATTGAATACAGTATTGTGCAGGATGATTTAAATGGCGATGATTTTGCCGGTGAATCATTTGAGCCGCTATATCCGCACGCGGCAACAGGTGATAATGAGAAAGATTTTAAAGTATATGCTGCTGATTTTGTAACCATGGAAGATGGCACGGGTATTGTGCATATTGCACCGGCGTTTGGTGAGGTTGACCATCAGTTGGGCAGTCGTGAAGGGCTTACCATTGAGACAACGGTTGACAGCGCCGGACAATTTAATGAGTTGGTTCCGGATTGGCAGGGTCGCAATGTGTGGGAAGCAAATGAGGATGTGGTAGCGTGGCTTGAAAAAAACGGCGTGCTGTTTAAAGAAGAAAAGATTTTTCACAGCTATCCGTTTTGCTGGCGCTGTGATACCAAACTTTTGTTTTACACGCAAAATGCCTGGTTTATTAATGTTGAGAAAATCAAGAAGGACATGCTAGTGCAGAATGAATTTATTAATTGGTACCCTGGATATTTAAAACACGGGCGTTTTGGCAAGGGCCTTGAAACCGCGCCGGATTGGTGCGTTTCTCGTTCACGATATTGGGGGAGTCCACTACCGGTGTGGGAATGTGATAACTGTGATAAGCGTGATATTGTGGGTTCTATTGATGAGCTCATGCAAAAACCCAATGAGCACAAAATTACCAAAGTAACGTTTGTGCGGCATGGGGAGACGGAGTGGAATGTGGCCAAGCGCACCATGGGCCACACGGATATTCCTTTGAATGAAACGGGAAAGCAACAAGCACGCGATCGTGCTGTTACGCTTGAACCGGACCATTACGTTGTGTTGTATGCTTCTGATTTAACGCGTTGCAAAGAGACGGCTGCTATTCTTAATGAAAAACTTAATTTGCCTGTTCATTTTGATGAACGTTTGCGTGAAAAGCATTGGGGTGATTTTCAGGGCCAAACAGATGAATTCAGAAAAAAATTTTGGAAAGTTGACCCCTCGTATAATGAGGGAGAGACGCTTGAAGAGGTTGAAAAACGTTTGCGTAATTTTCTTGCAGAAATTATTGAAAAACACAAAGGCGAATCCATTATTGCTGTGACCCATGGTGGCGTTAAGCGTGTTGTTAAAAGCATGGCAGAAGGTGAGCCCTATGAAAGCATGATACAGCGTGGCTATAAATCCGGAAATGCAGAAGCAACGGTATATTATTTTTTTGTTGAAGATGACAAGGTGCGTGTACTTGATCTCCATCGTCCTATTATTGATAAAATCACTTTCCAGTGTTCTTGTGGTGGTACCATGCGCCGTATCCCGGAAGTGTTTGACTGCTGGATTGAGTCCGGTTCCATGCCGTATGCTTCTGTGCACTACCCCTTTGAAAACAAAGAATGGTTTGAGAATAATTTTCCCGCGCAGTTTATAACTGAATATATTTCGCAAACGCGCGCGTGGTTTTACGTGGTGCATGTATTGTCAACCGCGCTGTTTGGCAAGCCGGCGTTTACCAATGCTTTGGTGCATGGCATTGTACAAGCAGAGGACGGCAAAAAAATGAGCAAACATCTCAATAACTATCCGGACCCTGAAATGTTGTTTGAAAGATACAGCGTTGATGCGTTGCGATATTATTTGATGAGCTCATCAGTCATGAGCGGCGAGAATCTTAACTTTTCAGAACGTGAAGTTGAAGATGTATATAAAAAAGTGAACATCTTGTTATGGAATGTGTTTACGTTTTGGAAAACCTATGCTCACGCTGCGGATAAGGACAGCACACTTGAAGAAACCATGCCGTCTCGCGGTCATATACTTGACCGGTGGATTTTAGCGCGCCTAGAAGAGCTCATAAAACAGGTTACCCAAAACATGGATAACTATGATTTGGTACGCGCCACGCGCCCTTTGGGAGAATTTATTGCAGATTTTTCACAGTGGTATGTCCGCCGTTCGCGTGAACGTATGAAAGCGGTCCATACCGCGGCGTCTGGCACCCCGGAGTTTGTTGAAGCGCGTGCTGCTACTAACACGTTGCGCTATGTGTTGGGGCGCTTAAGCCAGGTTATTGCTCCTGTTATGCCGTTTTTGGCAGAGCGGTTATATAAAGGTGTCGGTGGCAGTGCGGTGTCAGTACATTTGATTGATTGGCCGGATAAGCGCGGCGAGTATGAAGATATACATTTATTACAGCACATGGGGGCTGCACGCAAGGTTATTGAAATGGGTCTTGCGGTGCGTAGCGAGGCCGGCATAAAAGTGCGTCAACCGCTTGAAAAGTTTGAGATTAAGCGCATAGATATGCCCCAGGAGCTTTTGTCTATTATTGCAGAAGAATTGAATGTGAAGCAGATTTCCATGTCGGAACATTTTAGCGCCGGGCAGGGTTGGGTGAGTAAAGAAGATGGTGTGTTTGGGGTTAACATATTTACTGAACTTACACCAGCATTGCAGCTTGAAGGTATGCTGCGTGAAGTGGTGCGTGGCATTAACCATATGCGTCGCGATGCGGGCCTTGTGATTACTGATGCTATCGTCATATATTATGAAGCAACAGGCGAGGCGCAGAAAATTTTTACGGACAAAGCCGAAGATTTAAAAGTAAGTGTTACCGCGGTCAAACTTGTTGCTGGTAAAAAAGAGGGTCTTGTATCTTCTGACATAAAAATAGATGGCGGTGTGGTGTGGGTTGGTATTGAAAAGAAATGAGTATGCCTATATTGGATAAAACAATGTTCCGCGAATATGACATTCGCGGGCGCGTGGACAAAGAATTGTCTGATGACGCGGTCTTTTTTGTTGCACGGGGATTTGCCACGTTTTTAAAACGCCGTTCAATTGATACGTGCGTGGTGGGGTATGATGGTCGTGAATATTCACCGCGATTGGCAGAAAAAACCATTGAAGGATTATTGCAGAGTGGCATTCATGTTATTGAACTGGGTATGGTTACCACGCCCATTTTATATTTTTCGCAATATCATTTGAAACAAAAAGGCGCAGTCATGGTGACGGCATCGCATAACCCCAATGGTTGGAGCGGGTTGAAACAGGCGTATGATTATTCAACGACACTCGTGCCTGAAGATGTAGAAGAATTGTATCAGATAATTATTGATGAGGATTTTTCAGATGGCGCGGGCACGCGTAAACGTTATGAACAGATTGTTGAGGTATATCAAAAAGATCTTTTAAGTCGTGTTCACATTGATAAAAAGTTTAAAGTGGTTGTTGATGCAGGGAATGGCACCGCCGGTCCAATTAATGTGCCTATTTTGCGCGCTGCCGGCATGGAGGTGATTGAGCAGTGCTGCGACCTTGATTTTTCTTTTCCTAACCATGAGCCCAATCCTTCATCATTGCCGGCTATTGAACATTTGGCCGCGCGCGTGAAGGAAGCTAGCGCGGATATTGGGTTTGGGTTTGATGGCGATGGTGATCGTTTGGGCATTGTTGATGATAAAGGAACCATAGTATGGACAGATAAAGTTTTGATTTTACTTGCACGTGATATTTTAAAAAATAAGCCGGGCGCGCCTATTGTGTTTGATGTAAAATGTACCCAAGCATTGCTTGATGATATTATTGCACACGGTGGCGAGGCAGTGATGTGGAAGACAGGACATTCGCATATAAAAAAAAAGGGTAGAGAAGTTGGGGCTGCGCTCGCGGGTGAACGAAGCGGTCATGTTTTTTTCTTTGACGGTTATTATGGTTTTGACGATGGTTTGTTTGCCGGTTTGAAAGTGCTTGAGTATTTGTCACGTGATATGCGTGCACTGTCTGAAATTTTACACACTGATGTTGCGCAATGGTTTACTTCACCAGTGTGGCAAGCGCCGTGTGATGATAATAAGAAATATAGTGTTGTAGAAAAGTTGACCAAACAATTTAAAGAAGAGTTTGGCAGCGACAAAGTTATTGATGTCAATGGCGCGCGCGTGTATTTTGAGGATGGGTGGGGACTTGTGCGTGCATCATCAAATGTGCCTAGTTTGGTGCTTGTGTTTGAATCCCGCACAGAAGCGGGGTTAAAACGTATTGAACAATTATTCAGAGAACGACTTTCACAATTTTCGGAGGTGGGGAGTGAGTGGGAGTCGGGATAATTTGCATGGATTTTTTAGGGAAAACGGTTACATTAATGGGTTTAGGGATGTATAAAACAGGGAGCGGTGTTGCAGCCGCTCGTTTTTTGGCGCCGCGGGTTAAGAAGCTCATTATTACGGATACAAAATCAAAAAAAGAGTTAACAGGACAAATTAAACTACTTCAGAAATATGAAAATATTGTGTGGCGCTTGGGTGGGCATCGAGAGAGTGATTTTGTCAAAACCGATTGGGTTATTCGCAATCCTGATGTGCCCTCCAGTTCATCTTTTTTGGCTTTAGCGCGTAAACACCATGTGCCTATTGATAATGATATAACATTGTTTTTGGGCTTTCATGGCCTTGAAGAGGCGATAGGTGTAACGGGCACGCGCGGCAAGACCACGACCGTGCATTTGATATATGAAATGCTCAAGCGATTTGATGGCGCAGCATTTATGGCAGGTAATGTTGGTGTTTCGCCACTCACGCAACAAGCGTGGTTTGATCCTGCGCGTCCGGCCGTACTTGAACTCTCATCTTTTTTATTGCATGAATTTGGCACGCGGAAGTTTTCGCCGCATATTGCCGTGTTTACTAATTTGTATCCGGACCATTTGAATAAGTACGCGTCTTTGAAAGAATACGCGGCTGACAAGGAATATATTTTTGCATTTCAAAAAGAAGACGACTGGTTAGTTGCCAATGCGGATGACGCGCATGTGTGCGGCGCTGCCAGGAGAGCACCTGCCCGGGTGCTGTGGTTTTCTGCGCGTCTGGCAGTGAAGGCAGGGGCGTATGTTAAAAATGGTTGGATTGTTTTTTGTTTCGGCGGCAAAGAAGAACGCGTGATACCTTTAAAAGAGTGGCAACTGCGCGGGCAACATAATGTATATAATCTTTTAGGTGCTGTTGCGGCAGCGCGTGTGTATGGTGTGCCAGTGGAATTGATACGGCAAGCAGCGCGTGATTTTAAAGGCGTGCCGTATCGGCTGGAATATGTGCGCACGGTAGACGGTGTGCGATATTATAATGACAGTGCCGCGACATCGCCCGAAGGCGCTATTGCGGCTTTGCGATCATTTCCATCACAAAAAATTGTCTTGATCTCCGGTGGCAACTCAAAGGGGTTGGATTTGGCTGGATTAAATAAAGAAATCAAAAAACACGTACGTGTGCTGATAAAAATGTCAGGTAATGTAAGTGCTGATTTGCCAACCGGTGTTGATGTGCGTGATTTGAAAGAAGCGGTTGAGCTTGCGCACAGTTCTGCGCGCAAAGGCGATGTGGTGCTTTTGTCTCCAGGTTTGACATGGTTACCCACGATTAATGAGTTTAAGCGCGGGGATGAGTTTAAGAAGTTGGTTAGTCATTTGTAATTTTTTTTCAATTAAAAATGCCCGGACGTTGAAGTTCTGGCAGACACAAGGGGGTTTCTGGCGGTTGGCGGAAAGGCATCGGGTGGTGTGCTGGGAGATAACGTCCGGGCGAGTGTGAGAGGGAGGGAACGTGGGAGAGTGAGACGGGCGGCAGGCCACTGTAGTGACCTGCCGCCCCGCGTGCCGACGGCGTCGGCTAGTTCTTCGCCATGAGCGTCTGGCATGTGCCGGGTGAGTGCTTCAGGTTGAACCGACGGTCGGGCCTCAGATGTTGCATTGTCTTCTCCTTGGTCGTCTCG
>DNQG01000051.1 GCA_003501255.1 Candidatus Magasanikiibacteriota bacterium | reverse complement strand
TAGATCAGTTGCGGCAAAAATTGCTCACAGAGCTTGAAGAAATTACTTCAATTCTGAAGGAGCGTGCGGATAAAGATGCCGCAATTTTTGGCAACTACATCGCAAAAGCAGATGACCCCGGAAACGAAACAGAAGATGAGGTTGCGCGGTTTGAGGCGTTGGATCAAAATAACGATGTGGTTCAGCAGATGGAACTTCGCTTGAAAGCGGTAAGCGATGCCCTCAAGCGGCTTTCCGGAACCGCTTTTGGGTTGTGCGTAGATTGTGGAAAAGAAATAATCGAAGCGCGATTACTCGCAAACCCTGCGGCAACTCACTGCATACACTGCCTCAATACAGCAGAATAATCCGGCGTGGATCATAAAGCACTATGAAAAAATTCACTCCGATGATCATTGGCAGTGCTGTTATTGGCGCAGATTGGCTTCTCAAATTTGCCGCTCTTTCAAAAGCTTCCCCTACGGAAGTTTTTTTATTCAACGGCATCGGTTTCACCTTAGTGAAGAATCAGGGCATTGCGTTTGGCATCGTATTTAACCAATTTATTACGGTTGTTTCAATTTTCAGCATGCTTGTTGTGATATTTTTCTGTGCCGTACGAGCACATCAGAAACAGCACGCGCGTCGCGCCAATGCTCTTCTGCTCATTTTTATGGGAGGGGCAAGCAATGCGGCAGATCGCTTATTGCATGGATTTATTGTTGACTATATTCATATTTTCTTTTGGCCAGTCTTTAACCTCGCGGACGCCCTTATTGTATGCTCCGTTATCTATCTCATTTTTAGGGAACTCAAAGAGCAAAAGCGTTTTTAAATACTTTTAAACGTGTTATGGTATAAATAAAGCTTGAATTATAATAGCTTTTGGCGTGGCCGCAGGAGTGGTTCATGAAACGCTCCTCTCTTAACACAGCGTATGATATGAATACTCAAGAATATACATACCAAACTAATCATACCAAACTGCCATGGTATTTAAGCATTTGGTTTATGGCATGCTTGTGCGTTGTTATGCTCGTGTGCATTTATATTTCCATTATTTTGGTGCTTGCCTATCGGGTCAAACAAGAAGTTTTACTTTCTTTGAGGAGCGCTCGCGCGAGCCAGAACGACAAGCTGTTTGCCGACATCAATCTTTCTTCCAGCCTCACACTTGCGCCTATCTCTGCCGGAGGGGTGCGACAGAGCGGTGTTTCAACTATCCTCACCGGCGACGACCCTGCCTTTGGTTATCCTTCTGCGCCAATTGTTATTGTGGCATTTGAAGATTTTGAATGCCCATTTTCCGAAGAAGCGTTCCCTATAATCCGCCGCGTGCTTTCAGAATATCAGGATAAAATTTATTTTGTGTATCGGGATTTTCCGATTATAAGCGAACATGCGCATGCTCAAAAGGCCGCTGAAGCCGCAGAGTGCGCCAATGCTCAAGGCAAATTTTGGCCATACCACGACAAGCTTTTTCAAAATCAAGACCATTTAGCCGATGAATACTTAACGCTGTATGCACGGCAGGTTGGTTTAGACATAGAAAAATTTTCAGCGTGCTTTGCCAGCCGTAAGTTTACGAACGAAGTGCAAGCAGATTATCGCGACGGCATAGCTACTGGCGTCAGAGGAACTCCAACTTTTTTCATCAATGGACGTAAAATAGAAGGAGTTTTGTCTTATGATCTTTTTCAGGAAGTGATTCAAAAGGTATCGGGAAAAAAGTAAAAATGAAAGCTCATTTTTTAAAGCCGCCCTATGATATACTATAGATAAACACTTTTAAAAATATGGTGCTACGTTTAAAAAATTTCCTCTCTCTCTATGATTATTTTAGGCGCGGATCACCGCGGATTTAAACTCAAAACAGCGCTCAAAACGTATTTGCAAAAAAAGGGCGTTTTGGTGATGGACTGCGGAACATTTAATGAAGATTCCGCGGATTATCCTGTGTATTCGTATCAAGTTGCAAAGCGTGTTGCAAAGTCCGGGGGGAAACATCGCGGCATAGTGATTTGTGGGAATGGTGTTGGCGCAAGCATTGTTGCAAACAAAGTAAAAGGGGCATACTGCCCCATTGTTGACACTATTTCTGAAGCAAAGCAAAGCAGAGAACACGGCAACGTAAATATTATTGCTCTCCGCGGGGATAGTGTAAAGCCAAAGGATGCGTTTAAAATTGTGGACGCGTGGCTTGAAACAAAGTTTTCTCGAAAAAAACGATACCTCAAACGGCTCCAGCAAGTGCAGAAGTATGAAAAAATTGAATTTAAATAAACGCCTATCACCTCACACATGGTTGTTGAAATTATCCCCGCAATTTTAGAAGTTTCATGGGAAAACATTGCGTGCAAACTCAAACTCATACAAGGCCTTTGCGCGTGGGTACAGATTGATGTGATGGACGGCGTATTCGTGCCAAACACCACATGGGGCAATTTTCAAGATATTAATACAGTAAAAAGTCCGCCCAACATAGAAATTCACTTGATGATTGACCGCCCTGAACGTACGCTTCTTTCCTGGCTCGTCCCGCGCGCGGTGAAACGAGTGATTGTGCACGCAGAGTCAACTGACCTTCTTGAAAATGTTTTTGCCGCAGGGCACAGTATGCATAAGCAGATTGGATTAGCCATAAACCCAAAAACGCCGATTGAGTCTATTGATCGGTTTTTGCCGCAAAGCGCGCTCGTCCTCGTTATGGGGGTAGAACCGGGATTTTCAGGACAAGCATTTGATGTGTCTGTACTTAAAAAAATTCAGCAACTGCAAAAATTTGATGCCCATATTCCCATCGCCGTTGACGGCGGAGTGAATGAAAAAACCGCGCCGCAGATGATAGCCGCCGGGGCTACAATTCTCTATGTTGCGTCATATCTTTGGCAAGACGAGGCAAAAATTGCGGAAAAAATAAACACACTCAAAAAAATAACATAGACCAACATGTACGACATTATAACAGTCGGCAATCCTACGATAGACACCTTTCTTGTGATTCCTCCCCAAGATATTCACTCTGAAACAAAAAATGGGAAGCGCTTTTTTGTTATTCAGGCCGGCGCAAAAATACCCATCCAAGCAATTGAAAAGCGGCTTGGCGGAAACGCCGCAAATGTTGCGGTTGGGTTGCGAAGGTTTGGGTTGAGGACAGCAATATTCTGCCAAATTGGTAATGATCAAGAGGGATATTTTGTGCATAACTCTTTGCGGAAAGAAAAAGTGTCTACGCAGTTTATTGCGCGGCACGCCGGGTGCGCGGTGAATGAATCAACTATTTTGCATCATGAGAACGACAAGGTGATATTTGCGTATCATTATAACCATCACTTCCACGTGAAAAAATTTCCGCGCTCACGGTGGATATATGTAAGTTCCTTGGGACAGGACTTTGGCGCAAATGCGCCGGAAATACTGCACGCACTTCAAAAAACACATACAATGCGGCTTGCGTATAACCCGGGCTGTTTGGAGCTTGGCGAGCACCCTTCTGCCGTGCGATCGCTCATTGAACGGAGTAATATTGTGATTTTAAACAAAGAGGAGGCGGGCATTATCGTCAAGAAAAAATCCGCGTCCGTCGAATATCTTGCGCGGCTTGTGCAGAAAACACAGCGCGGCATTGCGCTTATAACCGATGGCGCAAACGGCTCGTGCGCGTATGACGGCACAACGCTGTTTTTTGCAAAAATTGTACAGGTAAAAGTAGTCAATTCAACCGGAGCAGGAGACGCATTTTCCGCCGGTTTTCTCGCCTCATACAT
>DNQG01000009.1 GCA_003501255.1 Candidatus Magasanikiibacteriota bacterium | reverse complement strand
AAGGTTATGCAAATTTTTGAGGTGTGGGAAAAGGCTGATTTCTTTGCCTTGCCACAACTGTGCGCTACACTCAATGCGGCGTGCAGCCAGGGTGATGGCATGCTCACCCTCATGGCGTTTTCGTGCCTGGGCAGCTATAAGGGCAAGCAGGAACTGCGAGCGGATCTGTTTGAAACCTACTTCATGCGGAGTCGCAAGTTCCAGAAGATGCAAGAGCTCTTGGCGGGCATTAAAGAGGTGGTTGATGCACGCGTGCTCGTCATCCTTCCTGATCAAGAACCGCGCAGAACATGGGGATGGAACAGGAATTCTGCAGATCTACGTTTTGAATGTGAGTACATGGTTGAGGAGGCCCGAGACGCTGGGCTCATCCCTGACCACTGGGACATTGCTGCGTGGTCGGCGTTGGAAGAGGCGATTGCTGGCAGAAGCACGATCACGCATGAGCAAGCGCTACGATGGGCTCAAGAGCCCGGCCAAGCGCTCATTGTGCATCAAGAGGACATGCTCTTGCAGAGGTATCCCGATATTCTTTTTGCGCAGGGCACGCGCGATGCCGCTGTGCGGCAAGTTGCTGGGTATGCGTTGGAGGGCCACGTGCTTGAAGTCGTGCACCCGAATGCAGTGTTTGTTCAAACCGAGGCATCGCCCGAGCGCAAAGATCGTATGTACCAGCCCTTGCGCCATGCGCCTATGCCCATTATCCACCCGTTTGATTCGGACTGAAAAAGAAAGGAGGGCCTATGGGTCTCTTGTGGAGGACACTCCGTAGGAGCTGTGGCGGCATTACGTCGCACTAGCTCTGGCCCCGGGCGCTGATGTAATTAGTGTCTGGGGTTTTTTTAATTCTACACCGCACGCTCAACTGTTTTGTTTATGTCTTCGGATTTTGATGGTGCGCTCGGGCGCGTACCGCCTGCTATGACCGTCACGGCAAGTTCCTGCACACGTTTATTGGCACGTTCTGTCTCTTGCTTAAGAGTGGCTATTTCTGTTTGGTAGAGTTTAATGCGCTCTTCAAGATTTTTTGTTTGCATTTCCCATAAATCTTTTTGAGTATCCCATTCTTTTTGCATGGTTTTTGCAACGGCTGCATTTTCAATTTGAAAGCGTTTTGTTACTTCTTGCTCACGTGCTTTGAGGGCGTATTCAAGTTTGTCGGCAAACCCTTCATGTTGTTCACGCAGTTGTGCAATTTCTTTTTCTTGTTGGATAAGTAGTTCAATGCGTTCTTTTAACTCGCGTTCCTGTTTTACTTTTAGTTCTTTAAACTCTTCTTCTGTGCGTCGTTTTTTTAATTGCGCAATATATTCGTGTTCCTCTTCTTCGCGTGTCCATTCCCGCTGTTTTTTTGTTTTTTCTTCCTCAAGAGTAACCGTTTTTGTTTTATGTTCTGAAATGAGCCGTTCTAGGGTTTCGGCGGCAACTTGGATATGGTAATGAAGCTCAAGATTTGTTTTTGCAAGGCCTATTGCTTTTTGAATTTCACTAAATTTTTGCGCTTCGGTAATAAGTTTGTCGGCGAGTTCATTGAGAGTCGCATTAACGCTTGTTTTGAGCGTTGAAACCGATTTTGTCAATTCATCAACCGTGTATCCCTCAACCTTTGAAATAATGCCAATACTTTCATGGCTACCAAGAAGCCCTGCTGCGTGTTTGAGTTCCTCATGTTGTTCAAGCAATTTATTGTATTCCTCAAGTAGGTCATTTTTTGTCTTTTTTGAGAGTGGTGTGGGCATAGTTTATTATTGATAAGTAATGTTACCTTAGTCCACTGTCAGCGTGTTGTCAAGCGTTTAACTTGACCAAATTTCTTAATATGGTATACTGTCAATAATTAACTAAACCATATTAAGCATGACCCTATGGTGTACCTTTCGCCAATTGTAAAAACTCGTCTTGAGGAAAAGTTGATCAAGCTCAACAAACTCCGTCCACTGCCGGAATCGGCAGTGCAAAAATTGCGGGAAAAATTTCAGATTGAGATGACCTATAACTCAAATGCAATTGAAGGCAACTCTTTAACTTTAAGAGAGACTTTTTTGGTTATTAACGAAGGCATTACGATAAAAGGAAAACCTCTTAAAGATCATTTGGAGGCGAAAGATCATCACGCCGCGCTAGAATATTTGTATGACCTGGTAGATAAAGATAAAAAGCATACTGTTTCTGAAATGCTCATAAAAAATTTACATCAAATTATTTTACAAGAAACCGACAAAGAATGGGCTGGCCGATACAGAAACGCCAATGTAATTATTGGTGGAGCTAAACATACTCCACCGGATGCGCTACAAGTGCCCAATAAAATGCGGGATTTAATTACGTGGCTAAATTCAAAAAAAAATAAGCTCAATATTGTTGAACTTTCTGCTTTACTACACCACAGGTTAGTCCACATTCATCCTTTTTTTGATGGTAATGGTCGAACCGCACGCTTGACCATGAATTTATTTCTTATGCAAGCCGGTTACCCACTTGTAGTTATTATGAAAACCGACCGAAAAAAANNAGAACGTTCGCTTGATATTTATTTAAAAACCCTCACTCCTGCTACCGCAAAACAGGAAAAATTTGTATCGCTGGCTGAAATATCTAAGGTTGCGCCTTTCTCTGCCAAATATTTGAACCTGCTTGCCCGGCAAGGAAAACTTGAGGCGTATAAAGAAGGCAGGGATTGGCTAACGACCAAAGAAGCCGTAGGACGGTACCTTAAGAATAGAACTAGACAGCGAAAGATTTCTAAATAAAGCTGAAACCGTTGGTCTCAATGAGGAGCAGGTACGTAAGTACATTAATAAAAGGCCTGTGGATATAAGATTTGACAGTTAGCGGGTTTTGAATTACCATAAAAAATGTCAATAAGTTAGTTTTATTTGGTGTATCGACAAAAAAAGTATACATTGATATATGTATAGCGCCACAAAGAAGATGTATTGGGCAAAAGAAACCCATATCGGGAGCNNGGGATTCTTTTTGTCCGCATCCTTGGACGTCGGGGCGCTATGCATGAGATTGCTGTGATTTAAATAAGAAATTATTGCATGCATTGCCCCGAGAAATCGGGGCGATTTTGTTTTCAGAACTGATCCGTGTACCTTGTTCCCATGCGTGAGTATGGGCACAGGGATTCAGGAAGTAGTTCTTCGACAAGACACAACTACCAGTATGTGCTGGTGGTTCAACACGAGGTCGTGCTGACATGAACGTCAAGCAGGAAGACACGGAAGAGACGGTCCAGAGGAAGGATCCTCTGGCACAACTCCGCCGCCGGCATGGTTTCGCTGATGTGGTGACCGGGAAGGCCGGCGCTTCGGGCTGGAGCAAGGATGTGCTCGCACGCAGCTCTTCTGCGCGCGCGCAGGCCGCAGTTGCGCGGCTCAACGCGCTCGGCGTGCCCGAGCAGCTCGACACGCGCCCGCTCAATTCGGACGGCATGATCGTGGTGAAGGGCACGAACGGCGTGCCGGACACGCTGGTGACGCCCGGGCCCTACCACGTCATCACCTACCTGGAGATGGCCAACATGCGCCGTCGTGAGCAGGGGCGTTCTGTGCTCACCATGGAGACGGTGCCCCGCAACGCGGCCATCCGCGACTGGCTGGAGCAGCAGTACGCCATGTTCGGCTTCCGCTGGGAGATAGTGGAGCGGATGAACGTCAAGAATCGCACAGTCCGCGTGTTGGAAGAGCAGCATCGGCCGAGCATCGCGGGTCGGACACCCACGCTCGCCGACCTCATCCTGTTCGCCGGCGATGCCGCCTACCAGCTTTTCGATGGGTACGATCAGCTCGATGCGCTCGGTACGGAGGTGCGCTCGTGCATCGGTCAGGCGGTTTCGTTCTGCGATCAGCTCGCTGTCATGAATGCGAGCGGCATCGGCTACAAGGGTTACCAAGGGGTTTCCTGGCTGCCCGGGTACGGCAGCTTCAAGCTGCCCGTGCACTTCAGGAACAAGCTCGTTGCTCTGGGCAACGCCGTGTTCCTCCTGTACGACGCGGCGGCCGAGCTCTTCGGCAAGGACCCCGAGCTGACCGCGCTCCTCAACCACAAGCGTCCGGAGCGGATTCCACCCATCGTGTGCGATGGGCGCGTGGACATCATCAGGCCGGACGTGGTGGTGGTGCGCGATCCCGACGGCACCTACCGCCCGGTCGTGACCGAACTGGAGAGCGCGCCCGCCGGCCACGGTATGACCGACGTCATGCACCGGGGGTACGATCTCCCGCGCGGCACGCTCGACGAGTTCGTGTCGTACCTGTGCGGTCGGTCCTACATCGTGTTGGCCACGTGGCAGTGGTCCGAGTACGTGTTCGAGCAGGCCGCGTTCATTGCGGCACTGCGCCAGCGTGGCGTGGACGCGCGGATCATCTTTGACCGCTCGCTCACCTACATCCACGAGCAGATCCAGCCGCGCGGCGACGGGGATAGGAAGCTGGGTTGGCACCCGCCCCACCCGACCGACGCGTGGAACACGGATTTCCTCGGGAGGATTGCTGCGACCGGTTTCGACTCCTTCGTGGAAGGAATGTCCCTGGACGATTTGCCCCGTGACGTGGGCAATGCGGTTGTATTCCGCTTCGGTTACTTTGACAACTTCACACGCGCGGAGCTCGAGCTCATGCTCGCATGGCAGCAGGCCGGCGCTACGATCATGAACGCCCTGCAGTTCTACACCGAGAGCAAGGTGCTCATGGCCGCGGTGAACATTCCGGCCGTGCGGGCGTGGATCAGGGCGCGCGATCCGTCGGCGCTCGCGGTCTTGAACGACCCGGAGCGCGGGTTCTTGGCCCACACCACCCTGTTGCGCGAGGGGCCGGAGCTCCAAACGCTCGTTGACGATCAGCTCTTGCGTCTCACCAAGTTCGCGGCGTGGGACGGCGATAACCAGTGCTGGGGCGCGCGAAGCTTGGCGGTTGGCGCCCAGGCGTCCCAGACGCAGTGGGCGCAGCAATTGCATGAGCGCGCCCGCTTGCCACACCCTGTGGTGGGCCAACACTGCATCCGCAGCGCGCAGTTCCTCGTTCCCTACGTGGACGAGCACGGTGTGCTGCGCATCTTGGGCGAGGCGCGTACGCGCGTCACGCCGTTCCTCCTGCGTAACGGCACGGGTGAGGCGAGGCTCGCGGGTGACCCCATGATTACCCTGCGGGCCGGTTCGTTCCGCATCCACGGCGCCTCTGATGCCGTGGAGATGCCGTTGACCTTTATCTAGTTTCCAAGGAGGAGTAGAAGCTCTATGGTTCCCGCACCGTCGATTTTTGTTGGCTTGGCCAGAGAGAAAGAGCAGAGGCGGTTGGCAGCTCAAGCCGCGCTGTCGCAGTTCTCCATCGCGGATCACTACGATGTGATGGTGCAACTGGACCGCGATGTACATGATGACGAGAAGTTGTCCACTACCGAGGTGGACACTGCGCTCCGTCTCATGAGCGGAGTTCCCCGCAGTGTATTTTTGCCCTGTTTCGGCACCGGGCGTCACATTCAGGCATTGCTTACCGCTGGCGTGCAGCGCATCGTGGGTGTTGACCTTTCACCCAAGTGCGTGGAGAAAGCGCGGGCGCTGTGTGGTGGCGACCACCGTGTTGAACTGCACGTGGGAGATCTGTGCACATGGACAACCACCGAGCAGTTTGATGCAAGTATTCTGCTTGGCAACAGTTTTGGCGACATCATCAATTCCGAGATATTCCCTAAAGTTACGCAAGGGATGGTGCGGCCGCTCAAGCCGGGCGGACTATTCGTTTTTGACTACATCGGTCGCGGTTATCTGGATCGCTGCCGTCGCGCCTCAACCACGGTTTGGCAGGCCATCTTGGACGGTCGGCCCGTGGAGGACCGGCGTACGCCGCGCTACGATCCCGAGACCTGGGTCATGACGATTGATGTGGAGGCGGTGGCTCGTGAGCATGGCGCTGACAATGTCTTGTGGAGAGGCTTCTACCAGAAGCTGATCCTGAATGACTACTGGCTTGACTGCCATTTTACGCGGGCTGGCATATCACTGCGTAAGGCCGGCGTTGCCACCAAGGTGAACGAGGCCTACTACCAGGGTCATGTGGGAGAGCTCGGGATGATCGCGCGTTCCACCTGGTGGGTAGCGCACAAACCGCCCGAGCGGCAGCCTCGCCCGTGGCGTTTGCCGCGATGGTTGCAGTGGTTGAGGGGACCACAAGGGGGTTGATAACGTGTGCGGGTTGGTGGAATTAGAGTAACATCTATTTTCACCACCCGCGCTTATTTTTTACGGCTAGGATGATAGATGAAAATGTGTTACACTGGTTGCACCTTTTCATGTGTCAACTCTGAATTAATTTTTTTAGCTAGGTGCATATGAGTATCAAAGATCGTATAAGGAAAACATTTTTAGAACTCATTGCTATTGATGGTATTTATCCGTATGAGGATGCTGTTATTGCTTATGTTGAAAAGCGCTTCAGTGAGGCAGGGGTTTCTTATATTAAGGATTCGTTTCGTAATATCGTTGTAAAGATACCTGGTACCGGTGAAACTGTTATGTTGTCTACTCACATGGATATTCCGGAGCCGGCGCCCACAGTAAAGTATGAAGAAGATGGTGATATTATTCGTGCAACAGGTGAAAATATTTTGGGTGCTGACCCAAAAACAGGGCTTGCTATTCTTATTGAATTTGCTATTGATGCGATTAAAATTGATCACACAACCTACATGCCACTTGAATTTGTTTTGACACGTGGCGAGGAAGTCGGTTTGCACGGGGCCATGAATTTGGATTATTCAAAAATATCAGCAAAAATGGGTTTGGTTTTTGATGAGGACGGTCCTGTTACGCAAGTGGTTACGCAAGCTCCGGCATTTGTTAAGATTGATGCCCTGTTTAAGGGTAAAATTGTCCACCCGCGTGAACCGGAAAAAGGTGTTAACGCATTGCAGGCAGCGTGCAACGCGCTCTCGCGTATCCCGTGCGGTTATAGCACCAAGGGTGTGACGTGGAATGTGGGTAAATTCAAAGCCGGCACGGCGCGCAACAGCGTGCCAGGGAGCGCAGAACTTATGGCTGAATTGCGCAGTTACGATACCGCGCTTGTTGTTGCAGAGGGTAACCGTGTGGAAAAAACATTTAAAGAAGCTGCTGCCCAATTAGGTGGAACATGTGAAATAAAAAATACTTTGGAGTTTGGAGGTTATATATTGGATCGCGAGCATCCCTTATTTGTGCGGCTTGAGAAGACCTATGAACAGATGGGGCTCGTGCCAAACTATTTTTCAACTTTTGGGGGTACTGATGCGAATATATTCAATCAACATGGGATCCGCTGCGTGCCTGTCGGGTCTGGATACTACAATGCACATGAATATACGGAAGAAGCTCATCTGAATGATATGGTAGAAATCTACCAGTTTTTACAGAAATTTTGTTCAGTATAAAAAACACACTACACAGAAAGCTCTCCGGCCACATTAGTTTTGATGAGTAACTCCACTGATTTTCCAGAATTTTGAGACATGGGCAACGCCCACATTGTTTTTGTTATGGTTGCCTCTATAGTCATGTCTTTTGCAGAAATTGCTCCGGCATTGAGCGCTTTTAAACCGGCTTGGTATGCTTGCAAATTAGTTTTTCCCTGTTCCATTTGGCTTGTAATAATAACAGGAATATTATGTGACACTGCTATTTCTATACCGGGAATGACTGACTGATTCAAAAAAGGGACGTTCCCTGGTCCAAATCCTTCTATCACAATGGCACGGACTCCTGAATTAAGCAGCAGGTTGATATATTCTGGATTAAAACCAGGGAAAAGTTTTACCACCGCAATGTTTGACTCAAAAGACGCATTGAGCGTAAGATTGCCCTCGTGCCGGTGCACGCGCCAATTGTTGAGCACAATCGGCCGGCCCAGCTCTCCCAATACCGGGAAGTTTGGTGAATGAAATGCCGCGACAAATGATTCGTGGTGTTTTTTGGCACGATTCCCCCGTAGAATGGTATGTGACAAAACAATGCACACTTCGGCGATGTCAAGAGTTGCAGTCATACAGGCATACACCAAATTATTGCGCGCATCTGATCCCGCTTCGCGCAGCGGTATAAGTGAACCAGTAAAAATAACGGGCTTACCCAAGTTGCCAAGGGCAAACGAAAGCGCACTCGCAGTATATGCCATGGTGTCTGTCCCTTGCGCCACGACAAAGCCGTCGTACATGTTGTACTGCTCGTGAATTTTTTTTGCAATCATGACCCAGTGCTCGGGTGTCATGTTGGAGCTATCNNAAGTTGACGATAAGTTCAAAATCAATATCTGCGATGTCATTAAGTTCTGGAATATTTTGTAGGAGTTCAAGCGCAGATTGGGCCGGTTCAAGGGCATTGGTAGTAGGATTGTGTACCATACCAATGGTACCACCGGCAAATAAAATAAGTAATTTTGGTTTCATATGCCCCCTATCCTATCAGTATGTGGGTGGAAAATCAAGGTGTGCGTTTCTTTTTAAGCCACTGTTGTACCGTTTTTAACGGTTGTGCATTCAGCACTATATTTTTTTCAACCCAGCCGCGTCGGGCTTGCTGCACTCCAAAACTCAAGTCAAATTGGTCAGCATTATGCGAGTCACTGTCAATGACGGTCATAGCGCCTGTTGCGCTTGCGGCGCGGCAATGCACGTCATCCAAATCAAGCCGGTGCCACGATGCGTTTATTTCTAATAATACTTTATTGCGTTTGGTGGTTTCCAGCACAGCGTCAAAATCAAGTTCAATAGGTGCACGTGCTAATACATAACGCGCAAACGGGTGGCCGAATACGGTAACATAAGGATTTGAAAGCGCGTGCAAAACGCGCTTGGTCATATCTTTTTTGCTTTGTCTGAATGCGCTATGCACGGACGCAATAACCCAATCCAGTTTTTTGAGTGCGCTGTCTGGTAAAAAGAGCGAACCGTCCGGTTGAATATCAACTTCACTACCAACCAGTACCGTTATGCCCGGTACTTTGCGCGCGGTTGCTTTGATTTCTCGTACATAGGCGTCAACAGATGCAGATGTAACACCGCGCGCAATGCCGTGCGATGTTGCGTGGTCGGTAATGGCGATATATTTAAAGCCCTTTGCGCGTGCTGCGCGGATCATTTCAAGCGGCGAACTTTCTGCATCAGATGAAATGGTGGTATGCACATGCATATCACCCTGCATATGTTTCAGTTCTATTAAATTTTTTGGTAGATGTTCCAGTTCACCGGTGTTCTCGCGGAGTTCAGGCGGAATGTAGGGGAGTTTGAGTGCTTTAAAAATGTCCTGTTCTGTTTTTTGCGCAACAACACGGCCATGGTGCCCTTTAGTGCCTTTGAAGACACCGTATTCATTAATGGTCAGTCCCATTTTGAGTGTGCGCTTCCGTACGGCAACATTATGTGCGCGCGAGCCTGTTGAATAATACAGTGCTGCGCCGTATTCTTCTGGCCTTACCACGCGGATATCAGCATCAATCCCTATATCCAATCGCGCCGTACACTTTGTTTCACCTTTAACTTTTATTTTTTTCATCTGTGGCAATTGCGTAAATGCTTCCAGCAATTCTTTTGGCTTAAGGGATGAAGCAACAAAATCCAAATCACCAACCGTATCTTTGCCGCGCCGGTAGCTGCCGGCTATTTCTATTTTTTTAGCCAGGCGCGTCTTTGTGAGCGCCTCCAGCATCGCTTCTGCGGTGCGTTTCATGTGACCAATGGGTAAACGGTCTGAATGTAAATCGTGCAATGCCAACGAGCGTAAAATATTATTAACGGATTTTGGTCCCCATCCTTTGCGCTTTGAAAGTTTACCGGTTTTGCACAGCTCTTTGAGTTTTTCTACGTTGGTTATTTTAAATGCTTGCCATAACTCTTTGGTGCGCTTGGGTCCCATGCCCTCTATATTGAGAATATCAAGCAGCCCGGCTGGAATTTCTTTTTTAAGTTGATCCAAATACGTGCACGTATTTTTAGTTACCATTTTTTCTATTTTTTCTGCCAGGTCCTTGCCAATGCCTGGTATAGTATCAAGTGCTTTGAGTCCGCCGTTTTTATGCAGTGCAGACATTTCTTCAGGGTATGCTTGAATAGTGAGTGATGCGTTTTGATACGCACGTACGCGAAAACGATTAGCGCCTTGTATTTCAAGTAAATTGGCAATGTCATTAAATGCTTGGCTGATTTCTGTGTTTGTCATATCTTCTAGTGTAACAAAAAAATCGTGACGTTGCGAGTTCCCCCTGGTACTCGTCAAACGTCACGGCGAGCGCGTGCAGCTTGGCATGCGCTCTTGCTCGTTTTGTGCGACCTGCGCGATGCGCGCCAGGATCGTGCGCTATGCGTGGAGATGGATGAGCGCTATGCCCACAACTGCCACGACCAGTAGCAGTAGCGACATGGCTCTTCTGCGCTGGTGTCGGCGCCGCCAATACAGGACACGCGCCTTGATCTCATCATCCCCAATCTTCAGGATGGAGTAGAGCTCGCTTGCCAACTCGTAGGCACCCGTCCGCATGGCCAGGTGCGCACCAACGGCCACCGTGTTGATCTCTTTGGTAGTTAACTTAGGCACTTTCTCCATATATCCCTCTATTGAATCTCGAACCACTATTGGATATCAACCACGCCTCAGATACTAACACTTCTTCACGGTATAGTCAAGACACCTATTTGGCCGTATACTGTCATCATGAAAGCACAAGAACGCGCCAAGGCCATTTTTAAAATCCTCAAAAAACAATACCAGCCCAAAGCCAGTGATTTTGTTATATGGAAAAAACCGCTTGAGCTCGTCATTGCCACTATTTTGTCTGCGCAGTGCACTGACAAGCGCGTGAANNTTTTATAGGTCAAAGGCAAAATATTTGAAAGGTGTTGGTGAAATGTTGTTGTGTGATTTTGGTGGTAAAGTGCCCAACACGTTTGACGATCTTATGAAGTTGCCGGGTGTTTCACACAAGACCGCTAACCTTATTATGGCTAAGTTATACCAGGCGGGCACCGGTGTTGCGGTTGATACGCACGTCATGCGTTTAAGCCAGCGTATGGGGTTGACAAAGCACCATGCGCAGGTTAAAATAGAAACCGATTTGAATGCTTTATTTGCGCCTAAAGATTATCTTGCGGTGAATGAGCTTATGATTTTACATGGTCGCGCGATTTGTATGGCACGCTCACCCAAGTGTTTGGAGTGTCCGGTAAAACATTTGTGCCCAAAGCGTGGCACAGCGTATGAAAATAAAAACGCGGGTATAGTATAATGGCTATTATGCGTGCCTTCCAAGCACGAGAAGCGGGTTCGATTCCCGCTACCCGCTCCAAAAGTATGGCTTCACAGCCATTCTTTTTTTGTGGACAAACAGTGCATAGACACCTGTGCGCTTGTATGCCACAATACCAGGTATAAGCGACGTAAGGCGAGAGAAATGGAAAAGCCGAGCTTATATAGTAATCTATATATGCAAGACAAATATACTGCGGTGTGGGTTTCGCACAGTTCCATGAGCGATTTTTTGGAATGCCCGCGCGCCTATTATTTAAAAAATGTGTATCGCGACACGGCGACAAACAAAAAGATCAATATTATGAGTCCGGCGCTTGCGCTGGGCCAAAGCGTGCATGAGGTGCTCGAGTCCCTTTCAGTACTTCCCAAACAATCGCGTTTTAACACTCCGCTTATTGAGCGTTTTCATGAAGCGTGGAAAAAATTGAGCGGCAAACGCGGCGGTTTTTTTTCAGACAGCACGGAATTTAAGTTTAAGTCCCGCGGTGAAGATATGATACGTCGCGTTTCACGCGAACCAGGTCCGCTTGCCAAACCCGCGGTTAAAATTCAAAAAGATTTGCCTTTTTATTGGCTGTCAGAAGAGGATAATATTATTTTGTGCGGCAAAATTGATTGGCTTGAATATATGCCCGATGATGACACCGTGCACATTATTGATTTTAAAACCGGTAAGAGTGTTGAAGATGTGCAGTCGCTCCAGCTGCCAATTTACCATTTGCTCGTGCATAATTGTCAGAACCGGCGTGTGACCAAAGCAAGCTATTGGTATTTGGAACAGGACAGTGGTATGGTTGAAAAAGAATTACCACCTCTTGAAGATGCTCACAAAAAAGTTTTAACTATTGCGCAAAAAATGAAATTGGCTCGTCAGCTTGATCATTTTTCCTGCCCGCAGGGAGATGGCGGATGTCATGCGTGCAAGCCGTTTGAATTGATTCTGCAGGGTCAAGGGGAACTGGTGGGAGTTGACAATTTTGGGAATAACGTGTATGTGTTTGATAGAACTTCTCGTGATGATGAGAGAAACAGCATGATTCTCTGAAGTGGCAAGGCATTTTAAAGACGATCAGCGACTGATCGTAGTGTTTCAAGCGCGATGCTGAATGAACCGTTATTGATATTTACAATAGTCGGTTTTAATTGTTGGAATATTCTATTGCTCGTAGAAAGATTGCGCGTATTTTTTGTTTTTTCTGCGACCGTGTTCAGGAGTCCAATGGCTGCAGTTAATTCTGACGGGTTGTCATTTTCTTCAAGCCCTGCGAGCATCTGGTCTGCAGTTTCAAATTGGTTATGTTGGTAAGCACGCAGCGCTTGTTCGTGTTCTTGTTCAAAACCGGTTACAAAACTAGCCAGCGTTTCTGTGCTCACGCCCGTGCTCTTTAAGTTGTTTTTTGTTTTTTGTTCACCCAGTTCTTGCTTTAATCCTTGTGTAAGCGCAAAGGTGCGGTTAAGACGTTTGGGAATGGTGTATAACCGCTGTAAATTATTAACTTCATCATGGACAGGGTTGCGCCAGTAGTTTTCAACGGAGCGGCACATGACGTCAAGATTGGGCGCTTGGTAAATTAATTCTTCAAAGGTGAGTGTTACATTGTGCGCTTCTGTCAAACGGGGAATAAGCGGCGTTTTTCCATTGATGCGTTTCAATTCCTGTGTCATCGTTGCCAAGTTTTTTTGTTTTTGTTTGATATCAAACAGCGTCTCATCCCGCAATTCAGGGGTGCATGGTGCGCTCGGGGAAACAGGGTCGGAAGAAACGTACGTTGGTGTAGATACTTGTGTAGTGGCGAATGTTGGTTCGGGTACTGTCATTGAAAGTTTTTTAATGGTTTCTTCATGCGCGGCGCG
>DNQG01000003.1 GCA_003501255.1 Candidatus Magasanikiibacteriota bacterium | reverse complement strand
CCAAAACTTCCTCAACTTCACACTTTGATCCCGCTTGCTCGGTTGTGGTGAAACGAAAACAATATGATGTGCCCTCGCCACACTCTGCTGAATGCTCCGGGCTTGCCGGAAAGGGAGCGCTAGGGCGTTCAGGAGTGCCAACCGAAAGGATGCCTTCACGTAAACGAACTTGGTAGGTAGTACCTTGATTCCACAGTTGAACAGCGCCATTTTGTTGGATTAGATTCATAAAAACAACAGTGCGACCTTCCACCAAACGGACGTCAGTGACGATGTTAGTGAGCGCTTCAGAAGTGGCGCAGGGTTCCCGAGGATCAGCACCGGTACAACGGTTCACTTCTATAAAATCCGTGGGGTCTTCAACTTCAACCGTAAAGGTAAACGTAATAGACGCATTCAAACAAACCTGTCCGGCATTAGGCCAACCGCTCCACGGACTGGGACTCGGGACAAAACCCTTCCCGCACTGTTCAACAATCGTGGGCGCTTGTGGAATTTTACCCGTACTGTAGCGCCATGCAAATTCTGACTTTAAAACCGGATCTGTACACTCTGCGGAGCACGAACCTTTTTTTCTTCCGTCAGGACAACATTCCTTGCCCTCGCCAAACAATTCCGCCGGACATTCATTATTTTGTTCCAAACAATTGTAAACCGTAAAAGGAACAGCATTGCTTTGCCGCCCGCCTTTAAGTGCAAGCACAGGTCCGGTTGCGGCACTGTTTTCAGGACCTCCGTCCCCGGGCACACGCGTCATAATTTGTCCACCTGCGCTGTCAGCATCCCACACAGCGCCCGCTGCTGTTTGCCACCCGCCAAGAGCCGTAAACAAACCAGTTCGCGTGTCTTGTGCGCTGCTGGCGCCTTCTTTCCAAAACAATATTCTGCCTTCTTGACCCGCTCCCAGCGCCAAGCGCTCACCTATCAAATTTACTTGTGTACCTAAAGGACCATTTGCAGGGTCAATCAAACAAATGCCGGGCGATGGCTCTCCAATATCAACGTTAAAAGAAACAGCGTTGGTCGCAACAAGCGGATCTGTTGAAAGACGAATATATATGATGGTGGGCATGTTGCGAGCGGGATGCTGCACCATATATTTCCAAGCATAATCTTTAAGCGCTTGAGGCACTTTTACGATAACACTTTGGTTGGTCCACATTCCATCTCCGCATGCCTCGGGAAAATCAACATCGGCGAAAAATTCATTCTCAACTTCATTTTGTGTTAAAAACGCCTGTATATCAGGGTCAGTCACTTCAAAAATAGCTACGCTACGGCCGTCAGGATTGGTACCGAGATTCCTACCGCGAATAGTAACATACTGACCCGCGGAACCAAAACCCGGCGTGATACTTTCAATAAATGGCAGCTTATCTACTCCGACTGCAGTCACCTGAAATTCCATAGCATTACTTTTTACTGCTCCATCTTGAACAAATACAGAAACCGCACCTGGTGCAATATTAGGTGCTTTAGTAGAAAGTTCGGTGTCAGTCCATGCGCCTTGAGGCGGTGATGAACGCTCACCAAAAAAGATTCTGCGTCCACCCTGGTCAGCGCCAAACTTTTTACCCGTTAATGCCACCATGGTTTCAAAAGAACCACGCTCGGGATTGATAACACATAAAGAAGGCCTGTCAACATCATCAATGGTGAGCACGCGTGGCAACCATTGCCCGCGTGCCGTATCATTGGAAGCATCGCCATAGACCGTTCCTTCAATAGTACGCTCAAGACGAACCGGAAAACGCACTACCCCCTCTTCTCCGGCAATGCCGGGCGCACGGTCAACATAATTAGCCGGTTCAATGTTAAAACCTGTTAGATCATTATGATTATCAGTTCTGTCACGCAAACTTTCAACAAAACGCCAATAGGCCTGTTGACCTCCTTGCGGCCCGGCTACCGGAATACCTTGTTGAAAATGTTGTGTGAGAACATCACGCGACAAATGTTTATCCCAAATAGCAATTGAATGTATGAGACCTTTGTATGAATTTAAACCCGTTGAGCGTGCGCCAATGCCTGTTGCAAAACCCCCACCGCTCATCCCGCTCTGGATAGGCACTTCATGAACATCAACGCCGTCAATACGCATTCTAATTTCCGTACCTGTGTAGGTAACGGCAACAAAGTGGAACGCTCCATCATTGGGAATTTTTGCCGGACTGGTTGCATCAATAATGCCTCTGGCAAGACCCATTTCAAAACCCACATTCCCCTGCGGTGTAACATACAGGGAATAGTGCGGCGCGTCAGCGCGGTCGCCACGGCTCACAATATACATGTTGCCACCATGCGGTGCCGGACCTTCATAGGTAACAAATGCTTCAAGAGTAATGCCGGAGCCCTTTAAATCAAGACCCTGCGAATCATCAAACCACAAACGGGCATACTCATTGACACCATTGAGCTCAAGCGCGGGCGCGACACGTTGCTCTGCGCGCAAACCTTCAGGAACTTCAATAACCACTTGATTGTCAGACCATGCTTCCGGCCCACATTGCAAAGGAATAGTAACCGGAATTTGATTATTGCACGTTTCAGCAAGCCGATCGCGGAGCAAACAAACGCGCGAGGTGCCTTGTGCATCCCCAAAAAACCGTCCGCCCACCGTCACATAGGTACTGGGCGCTGAACTTTCCGGGCTCACCCAATCAATACGCGGTACGTCAATACACACCCCACCGGTGCTACACACACCGGACGCACAATCACTGTTTTTTTTACATTTTTCCTTAGGGCCCTTACCACACCCGTCACCTTTATCTGCCACCGGCACTTCACCAAAATTTTGAATGCCATCAAAACAATGCGCCGGCCGCGGAGCAATCGTCACGGTATCAAAATGATTATTGTTGTCCACATCCCACACAATGACTTTAATTTCAATGGCATCTCCCTCGTTAAACTCTTCCGGGTCAACAAACCAATTAAAATCATCATCAATTTCTTTTTGAGAACCGTCAAAAACATTGTCATACACCGGTTTGTTATTCACAAAATAACGAATGGCGCTAATACCATGATCATCAGTCGTGTGCACCTGGATGCTGTTCTCCTCTCCTATGACAAGCCCATCGCCTTCATGAGGACTCATAATAGCAACGTCAGGTCTTGTCTCGTCATATTGAGAGATTTGATTGTTTTCAACAACGCCCGGAGTAAATTGAAGATTACATGCAAATGCACCCGGCAAACCGCCGCCGCATTTCAACGTTTTATCAGTTCCCTGCATTTTAATATCTTTAACTTCAACGCGATAGGTATGGTTGGCATTCAAACATACTTCTTGCGCAGGCCCCGGAGCCGGGCATTCAGTAAGTGTTGGATATAAGAAAATGGCCGCGGGTCTGTGAAATTCCCCCCTAAACGAAATACCCGGGATGTTGGCCCCCCTGCTCACATCTGTAAGTGTAATATTTTCTCCAAATTTTACGCTTTGTTCATCATATTCTGCCGGTGCTCCGTTGTTTTGAAAAAAAAGTTTTATCACGGTGTTCACGGGCTCAACTTCAGTACCAGGAGTTATTTTTACCACAAACGCACCGCCATCGCACGGCAGACGCAAACAACCCGAGGGCAATTTGGGGGGTTCACAAGGCAAGCTTGTACAGCCCGGTGGCAACTTACCACCATTAAGATCAGTTGCTCCGGCAAGTTTTGAAATGACAAATTGAGTAATGGCAAAAGCGGACAGTATAATGGCAAGACCAATAATGCCGTTAATGAGCCACTGTTTTGCTTTGCCAATTTGCTCGTCATTTCCGCCTGCAGTCATCCACAAAAAACCGGCATACAGCACAATGACAACCGCGATAATCCCCAGCAATCCCAAAACCGCGCGTATTATCTTTGCAACCGTAACACGAATATCTTGGCTGCTCAAAGCGATTTCACCTTCCACGTCAGTCAATCCAAGCGTTTGCTCTGCCGTCGCTCCTTCTGCTGCCGGTTCTTCCACAGTGGGCTGATTTTCTTGCGCTTGTACTTGTACCATATATCCAAAAAACAGTGTTGCAAAAACAAGCGCTAGCAAGAGCCACTTCATTTTATGTGATCGTTTGTAAACTTCAATACGCATATATTATTCAAACGTACAGGTAACCGCATCTTCCGCACTGCCATTACAGCATGAAGCGCGATCACGGCTTATTTGTCCGCCCTCGCTCACACTGCGACATTGCGTTGCGACAGGGTAATTCACCACGGAAGGGAAAAAGCAGTTCTGCCCCAAATCCTGTATATCTGATTGCAAACGCGAATTAAAAATAGTATCGGCAGGTAATTCATCACCCGGTTTTAAAACCAATTCCGTATAGGGCTCGAGCGCCGCAGAGTCCAACAATGTCATGCGCCGAACATACGGGATAAGAGCGCCATCTTCCGCAACAATGCGGCTGTACTGCACGAGTGACGGATAATACATTTCTTCACTAAAATGCACGCTTGATGATGACGACCTATCTAGATCTTCAGTTGATGCTTCCGGAGCAAACCGACGCACCATCGGAGGCGTCAAATCCATTTCATTGGTTGTCCTGAAACGTAAGAAAAAGTTATCCACACCGGGATCAGCCGGTGAAATTGAGGGTGTACGGTCCGGATTGCGCACAGAACCCTCAGGCGGTCCTTCTGCTTTGCCTTTCACGCCGCCACTACCGCGGTCACCGCCACCATCCAGAGCATTGTCCGCAGCATCAACAACACCGCTCCCGGGCACCGCTTCTGATAATTGTGGATCTTTTAAAAACGCGGTAAAATAAAGAACCTGCACATCGGCGTCTCCGGGCAAACAGAAAATGGTTTGGCCGCACGTATTTTCTCCACAGGCCTCACTGGGCACAAACGTCACCGTACGATAGCCATTTGAAACCTCAAACCGGCCTGCAATGGGCTCTGGCGCTGCAACACCGCGCTGATCAACACGGGAAAACGGCGTTTTGTCAGAAGGCCCGGAAATAAAGGCGGGATCCATTGCTTCATTAAACGTAATTTGAATCAAACGATTTTTTTGAACCGGGCTGCGACCGGGTGCAAACGACTCAACAAACGGCGGTGATAAATCAAGAAACGTGCCGACCGTAAAATACCATTCATAAGAATCTTCACCGATGCGTCCGCCCGGAAACGCCGGTGAACCATCTGCCCGCTTGAGTCCAGAACCCAAAAATACCGTGTAAGAAACATCTTCAAGAGAAGAACCCAATGGAGCGCGCGGCTTAAATACAAAAGTCCGGCGATCCTGCGTCATAGTGGTTTCAACATCGGTAACAAAAGGACCAGCTTCTTCTTGCCCACGAATTGAAATTTTTATGTTGTCATCATTAAGTGTGTCGCATATATAGGTCTCTCCGCGTTGCGCGCAATCACCCATAACACCGTTAGGATTCCCCGGCACATCAGGATTATTGGTATCAAGAACAAGCGTGCTGGGATCCATGGACTCTGCGAACGTAACAAAAATTTTGGTATTACGTGGAATATCTTTGGCGCGATGTTCCGGGTAATGATCCTCTATAATGCTCCCAAGCGCCCCGCCGTTTAAGCGCCCCTGAACAACCACAGGCGGACGGCCGCTGCCGTCACCCCCGGCTAATCCGGTTCCTCCGGCCAACTTTGACAACACAAACTGCACAATGGCAAAAGCGGACAATATAATGGCAAGACCAATGACACCGTTTTTGAGCCATTGTTTTGCTTTGCCTATTTGTTCATCATTTCCGCCTGCAGTCATCCACAAAAANNGGCGCACTCAAAGCCAACAAAAAAAGCACAAAAAAAACCAGCGTGAGTTTTCGTGCTTTTTTTATTGACAATAAATTGTACATCAGTCCTTGAAGCATGGTACAAGGAAAGAGCGCACATGAATTATACTACGGAGAGTGCTTTTTCAACAAGTTTGCGTACAAGCCCCCCGTCTGCTTTGCCTGAAACGTCTTTCATAACCGCACACATCAATTTGCCCATCTCATTTTTGCCGGTAACGCCAAGCGCCTGTTTATGGCGTAAAACTATAGCGGCAACATCCGCCTCGCTCATCTGCGCCGGCATGTAGGCCTCCAGCACAGCCAATTCTTTATCTGACTGCAGAACCAATTCACGGCGTCCCGCGTTTTCAAAATCAACACGGGCGTNNCACGGGCGTCTTTGGTCTGTTTTATCATGCGCTTAATGACCGCCAAACACGCTTCATCATCAAGTTCCGGCACGCGCTTCTCAATCGCTTCATTTTTAAGAGCGCTTTTAAGCATACGAAAAACAGAAAGCCGTTCTTTATCGTGCGCCATAAGCGCCTGCTTTAATGCTTCATCAACCTGACGGTGAATCATAAACGAGTACTAAGGCCGAGAACGGCCGCCACCACGCACGGTTGGTTCTTCAAGTTTACCGATACGTTCAAGATACGCTCGCTTTTCAGCCGCGCGTTTGCGCATTAATGCGCTGCGTTTTTTGGTTACCTTTGATGGTTTGGGAACCAAAAATTGAACTTTCTTTGCCTGCAGGAGTTTTCCGCTTTGTTGCCAACGACGACGCACGCGACGCAGATAGGCATCAAAGCTCTCCCCTTTCTTTCGTTTTATCTCTGACATGTATTCACCTCCCGGTGAGTTAAAAATTATATAGGTTACTATCTTATATTTTCCCCCCACTGTCAAGAACTTCCTTTTCCTCCAATTCTTCAACATCTTTTACGACTTCTCCCTCTTTTTCATCTTCCGCCAATGTGCTGTGCACGGGTTCATCAGGTATAAACGACGGCGGAACATCTTTTGGCACTTCCGCAGAGTGCGAAGGATCAACAGGTTCAAGCGGCGGTAGGGCAGCCAATTTTTTATTTAAATACGTTACAAGCTGTTTTTGACCAATAATTTCTTGAATGCCCGACTCCATATCGCGCACAATGGCCGTACCGTCAACCACTTCTTTTTGACCAACAATAACACAATAGGCGGCACGATCTTTATTGGCCAACTCAAGCTGCGCTTTAAGGCCGGTTTTACCAAAATTGTGAAGTGCCGCAACACCCGCCTTGCGCAAATCATTTAAAAGACCAAGAGCGCGACGCGTGGCTTGTTCACCCAATTGCGCCACATAAATACGGGCCGACGTCAGTGGCGGCACCGGGATGTGCGCTTCACGCAATGCCTGCATGACCCGCTCAACACCAATACCAAAACCAACCGCAGGTGTTGCAGGACCGCCAAGCATTTCAATAAGACCGTCATAACGCCCGCCGCCGCCGAGTGCGCTTTGTGCGGTTTCAGTTGCTTCTCCATCAGCCAAAAAAAGCTCAAACGTAGTGTGATTGTAGTAATCCAGTCCACGCACCAAGGTTGAATCAAGCACATAAGGCACGCCAACTTCATCTAAATACTCAAGCACATGCATGAAGTGGGCCTTTGAACTTTCCGCAAGCCAGTCAAGAATTTGCGGTGCATCTTCTTTAATGGGCTGGCATTGTTCTTTTTTGCAATCAAGCAACCGGAGTGGATTTTTGGTGATACGTTTTTTGCAATCATCACACAAGTATCCGCGTTTTGAGCGGTAATAATTCACGAGTTCCAACTTGTAGCGCATGCGATCTTCCGATGTGCCCAAGCTATTAACACACACCGTAACATTTAATCCAAGATCTGAAACAATGCTGTACGCGGTCAAAATAATCTCGGCATCGGCAATGGGTTTTGGATCGCCGTATAATTCAAAATCAATTTGATGGTGCTGGCGATAACGGCCGGCCTGAGGGCGATCATGCCGGAACAGCGGCCCCACGGTCCACACCTTGACCGGCTGGGGCCAGGTGTGCATGCCATGTTGGATAAACGCGCGACAAATGTTTGCTGTAAACTCCGGTCGCAAAGCAACTTTGGTCATATCGCGATCCTCAAACGTATACATTTCCTTATCAATAATGTCAGTACCTTTACCAAGCGACCGCGTAAACAACGCCGCTTCTTCCAAAATAGGCGTTACTATGTAATGAAAACTGAAACTCCGCGCTACATCCTGGGCTTTTTGCACAAGCGCCATCCAATAAAGCGATTCCTTGGGCAGCACGTCTTTCATACCGCGCAGGAGCGCAATAGTGCGTATCCCCCGTTTTTTAGCGCTGTCCTGTGCTTCTTCTTTAACCACAACGGGCTTTTTTGGTTTTTGCTTTTTTGGTGCTGTATTTTCTATTTTTTTTCTTGGCATACAATTATTCTTGTAATCCGTAATCACCCGATTTTACAATACCCGCTTTACTCAAGGGCCAACCGCGAATCCACACACGACCAATAATATGACCCTTGCGGACCGGCCCAAACTTGCGTGAATCATAACTGTTCCCCCGATTATCTCCCATGACATAATATTCATCTTCACCAAGTGTTACATCCGCATCAAAATCAGGGTCTATTTTTTCTTTGATATACGTTTCTTCCAAAACCAAACCTTTGGGGTTTTCCTCATTAAAAACAATTACTNNGTGCCTTTTTCTATTTTACAACGCTCAAGCGGCAAACAAATAATACGTTTGAGGTAAAACACTTGCGGATTGTAAGGATACCTAAACACCACGCTCTCTCCACGCTCCGGAGCGCGCAAGCGATAACTCAATTCATCAATAATGAGGTATTCATGTTCATTAAAGCTGGGGACCATGGAAGCCCCTTCAACATAAAATGGTTTAAACAAAAGATAACGAACAAGCATTATAGTAAGCGCTGCAATAAGCACTATCTTGAGAATTTCCAAAAAAACAAGTCCAAGCGCTGCAACACGTGGTACTGGCTGTTGATCTTTTGAGTCCATGATTNNGGGATAGCGCAGCTATTCCATTTCCGAGCCAAGGAGCTATTATAGTAATCTATATAATACCCCAAAAAATTGCGATTTTAATCACGCATTTCTATAATCAAGTGAGCGAAAAGAGATTAGCGCTTGCGCTCAATCTCTTGAGCGAGCGCAGATTATATGGTAATCCATATTTTTATTCTATACCAAAACCCCCAAAAAGTCAAAAAGCTGGTTTTTAACTTGTTTTACGGGGTGTGTTGATCAATTTCTTCAACAGAAATATTTTTCTCTTTCAAGTATTGATCACGAAGAAGTATACCAAAAATAGGGTATATCTCTAATAGATTCATCCCTATTTTGTACGCATATAGTTTGATTTCATCCTTTTCTTCCGCGCTTAGTAAACTATCAAAACAATCCTTTGCAATATCCAACGCAGCCACGTGAATATCATAAGGATTTTTAGGATTTTTTTCTTCAAGTTTTGCTTTAATCTCCTGCCAGTGTTGTGCAACTTTTTCTTCTGCTTTGACTGCCTGTGATACTTCTTTACCTTTTTCTGTTAAACTGACCGGGCTGTGTGATTTTACCGTGGATAAATGCTCTTCATAAAGAAGTTTTGTGGTCGCGTTAATGGTTGAAAGCGTATCCTTTATGGCTGCAATACTACCATCAATTTCTTTGTTTTTGTCTTGAAAATGTGAAAACAACTTTACGATGCCACCCAACTTATACACAGCCCAAAAAGCAATGATCAAAATTGCGACTAAAACAAAAACTGCACTATTAAGCTGTTCCAAAAGCTTTATGAAAATTCCTTCCATAGTTTCATTATACTACGTATTAAGCTACAGTGCCACTCTGCGGCGCTAGCTGAATACAACACGGATTTTCTTGCCAAAAACATCCCCTATACGCACGAGCATCGGAAGCGTAAATTCAAACGATCCCTCCTCCATACGGGTAATTTCAGCCGGCGTACACCTCAGACGCTCGGCGCATGTTACCACACTCATACCCGCTTCACAACGCATGTGATACAACGCAAGCCCTATATCCAAGTATAAACCGGTAATAGTAAACATGCGGCGCCCTGATGTAGAATTGGTCAGCTCTTCAACATAACGCTCAAAGTCAGTCCGTGCTTTTGGTTGTTGTTTATTCCCTCCCATAAGGTCCCTCCTTTCTGATAACATTATAATAATTTCGCATCGCGCGACGGCGAACTCTGCGCCCAAGTGCCATGCTCTTAAACGGCGCGCCATCAAACAAAAACACTCCGTCAGGCGTACGTGCACAATAGAGAACAAGACATCTCTGTATGCGTAACGCACACAACGCCCCAATCACATGGTGACACCAAGGAAGATCATACCAGAATTCATGGTACGCATATGCCTGGACACAATGCACAGCCAAGCACTGAACACGCTTATGCGCACATCGTAAAACGCCTTCTGCGGCTTTTCTGCCGCGCCCATCCTTATAAAAACAAATATTCATAACCCTCCTTAAAAAAACAAATCCCCTTCATGAGGGGTAATAGGGCACAAAAAACGCCCGTTATTTCCCCCTTTATGATGTATCTATCCTATGTAAAAGCCGTCGAAACGTCAAGAGCTTATGTTCACAGTATATCCACAGGAGGGCTGTAGGGACTTACAGGATATTCATTTTCCAAAATATCTTTTTTTCATTTTTTGACTACCTTTTTCAAGTACAAAATTATGCTGGTTGCTTTCCGGTACAAAATCAATTCTCTTAAAAGAATGGACTCTAAAAGACATTGTTGTTTGACCATTTTCATTTGTTACTGCAAAATCACCAAGCGTTATTATATCCATTCCAACTAAAACGTCTGCCAAATCACCTAAAATACCTTCAGTAACAGTAACATCCGTGATAACAACCTTATTGGGCAATATTATATTAACAAGATATTTGTTGGCAAAAGTTTTGCCTTGTGCATGGTGTACTTCTGCCACTCCGATTGGTTTTAAGGATAAACCATCAACAATTTTTTTAGTTATGACACAATTTGTTGCTCCAGTATCCCAAATACATTTGTATTTCTTAATTTCCACATTTTTTTCAATCGCTTCCTGATGTGTACTAACTGGAAGTGAAATATATATTTCTGAAATCAAAACACCAGTTCTGCCAGGAAAATCTAAAGTCAAAGCATTTTGTTTACTTCTTTCGCCCACCATATCAAAATTTTCTTATGCGAAAAATGCTCTTGAGTGATATGTCTGGGCGTACCCTTCATCACCCGGGAGACATTGCTGAATTAAAAAAGTTCCAATAGGCCATTTAAAACCTAACAGTGGAAAGACATAATAAGAAAACTCTATTCTCACAGGAGGTCTCACTCTTCCACAGCAAAAACAAGCCCAAAAACCTGTTTAACACCCCCCTTTTTGAGCGTGTGTGCGCACGCTTCAAGCGTTGCGCCCGTGGTGCACACATCGTCAATAAGGGCCACGGATTTCAGGGTGGCGCACGGTTGTTTCACGGAAAACACATCGCGCATATTGGTTAAACGCTCAAGCCGAGGTAAATGCGCCTGAATACTGGTATAGCGAGTGCGTTCAAGCACGTCAACAACCGGTGCACATAATATCGGCGACCACACTCGTGCCAAAATTTCTGCCTGGTTAAACCCGCGTTCATGCAAACGCCGTTTGTGAAGAGGCACCGGCACAAGAGCATCAAGCACAGGCATGACAAAAAAACCTTTTACAAAATGCTGCACAAACACATGCAGCGCTTGTTCAACATCATAGGCACCGCGATATTTGAGCAGCTTAATAAGACCACGCGCCTCCGGACTGCTATAGGAAGTTACGGCAATGACGCCATCAAGTGCGCCTTTTTGCTGACGCGCAAACAAAGTTTTATTCACAATTACATGCACTGCGCAACGCTCGCACAACCACGCGCTTTCAGAGCCACAACCAACACAGATACGCGGAAATAAAAATTTTAAAAACATATCCCTCCTTATATAACTTAAAATTGCGACACCTCACGTCACAGGATATTTCACTATGATTTTACAAAACGTATTTCATCAACAAGCCACTGGCCGTCTGTCTTTTTAATGACAACCTCCATATCCTGTAATTGTGTTCCGGTTTCGCCGCTTGAATTTTGAAAAGCACGATGCGCATGCACAAGCACCACGGCGCGCACACCAGGAATCCACTCTGAAAATTCAGAACTCGCCACTTTGGTGGTAACACCACTGTACTCCCCTTGCGTGCTTGCCGCTTCAGTTGGCGTGTACTGCACAGCCCAACGCTTGCCTCGTATAGAGAGAAATGGCTCAATATCCTCAATATTTTGCCCGGAAGCATGATTTGAATAGGTACCAAAACGCTCAACTACAATACCGGCAAGCTGACGCGTATATCCCTGCTCATCTACCTGCAGCCCGGCTGGCTGCCCTACTGTCTCTGTGCCTGTTTGTGTATCGGCAGAATCAGCGGGCTGTGGTGCGGTCTCGGTAGTGGCGACGTTGCCAGAAACATTCTTGTTTTGTCCTGAAAAACGAATAAAAAAAGATGCCACAGCCCAGACAAAAATAACAACAATCACCACAAGAGTGGCAATGAGTAAACTTTTTTTCAAACGTGGATCCATAAAAATGTATTATGCCGCTTATTATGCCGCACCTGCGGCTTTAGTGTTGTCAGGAGCTGCCGGTTCACCAGCCGCCGAGACGATTTCTTCATCAAACTCGGCTTTGGCGCGTTCAATTTCCAAAAGCTGCTGGGGGTTGGTGGTTACTAATTGATCTTCGTTGTATGATGCAATGACTTTAATGGCCGCGTGACGATTGCCTGCAAAAAATATACCTTCTCCCACGGCCGCTTCAAGCAATAAATATTTTTCACCTTCAGTCAACAAAAATGTTTTTTGCACCAAATCAATGGCCGCCGGCGACTGCCGCAACAAAAGTTGCAGCGCAGAGTTGGTAATAATGGCCTGCCCGTAGACCGATGTCAAGAAATCCCTCACATCCTGGCTGATGGTAGTAACGCCAAGATAATACTTACGCGCGCGTTTCACTAATGCAAAAATAAAACGGGCTGAGTCCTCATGTTGCATGAGCCACCATGCCTCATCAATCACAAGAATACGTGGTTTCACTTCAGAACGCACCACGTTCCATATATAATTAATAATAGCATAAATAGCTAAAGGCCGCAATTCATCTTCCAAATCACGCACGGAAAACACCACCAGCTGGTTATTCATGTTGACATTGGTGGGAGCATTAAAAAGCCCTGAAAAGGTGCCGTCCGTATATTTTTTAACGCGCGTAACCAGGTCTTGCGTGCCGGTCATGCCCTCAAGCACTTCCTGAAAATCCTGCATAATAGGCATTTCCTCAATGTCTTCCAACTTGACCCCAGGCACAATATCTTTTTTGGCGTATGTCTCTAAAAGCGCGCGGTCAACGAGAGCATCTTCTTCCGTTGAAAGGCCGCCAAACACTAAGCGCATTAAACCTTTAGTGGTGATAACAGCGCCACGGATAATATCTTCCACTGTCGCGCTTTCAGAAAGCTTACGCGGCAAGTCAAATGGATTGACTTTGCTTTCTGATGAGAGCGAAATGTTAACATACGTACCGCCAACCGCATCACTCAAATGTTTGTATTCCATTTCAGGGTCAATAACAATAATATCTTGCCCCAACATAAGTGAACGCAAAATTTCAAGCTTAACTGTGTAGCTCTTGCCGGCGCCAGATGTCGCAAACACAACCATGTTTGCGTTTTGTAATGAAAATCGATTAAACAAAATCAAACTGTTATTATGGCGATTGATGCCATATAAAATACCATCGTCTGATGTCAATTCTGCCGACATAAACGGAAACGATGACGCAATGGGGCTCGTGTTCATGTTAAAAGCAACCATAACTTCATCATTACCCAGTGGCAGTGTTGAATTAAAACCCTGCTCGGCCTGGAAAAAAACGGTTCTGGAATAAACCAAGCGCGATGAAAACATGGTCTCAATGCGTTCAGTCAATTTATCCAACTCTTCCTGTTTTTTGGTGTAAATGGTAACATACAGCGCAAACTGAAAAAAATGTTCCGTGCCTTGCGTGAGGTCATCACGCAATTGTTCAATGTCACGCAGCGCTGTCTCACGCAAGGGATCACGCGCCGAGCCCTTTTCAGAATCAGACATAATTTGCGCTTCAAGCGCGCCAACTTTTTTCTTGAGCTGTTTCAAAATAATGCCTGCCTCAACCGGATAAAAAAACATGGCAATATCCATGGTTGCATTCAAATTCAAAATGGGTGTGAACCAACCAACGCTAATGTAACGTGGATACGTAGTAACATACAAGGTACGCACAAACAATTCCCCAATACGTAAAAATTCCGGACTGACCTGAAATGCAGCCGGCGCTATCAAATCTTTAATGGTCACCACGCCTTCACGGAATACGCGTTCTGCTTCAAGCTCGGTTTTTGCTTCAATAATTTCCGAACCCATGGGCGTCTCCCGTGCGTTCAACGGCTCTGCAGGCGCGGCCGACGGCTTTGGTTTGCCACCCAAAAAACCTGCAAAAAAACCGGGGGTTTTTGGTTGTTGCTGGCTTGCGGGAATTATTCCTGGTTTAAATGCCATGTGTGTGCTCGTTATCCTTGTTCACTGACAAAATATAAATCTTCTTCAACCTGCAACTTATCCAAATCAGCAAGCTCGCCAACGGACGCCAAATCCGGGTTATAGGTATTCCTATACAATTCTATCAGACTTTGCGTATCAAGTTGAGCCACCTGCAAACTCATACCCTCTAAACCTGAACGGACGCGATCAGTACGCAGTTGCAAATCCGCAGTGCGCTGTTTGAATAATTGCTCGCGCAGACGCACGGACACTGCCGGCGCGAGTACGGTCTTGACGCGCTCAAAAAAACTCTGACGTTTTTTGACCGCCGTTGGATTATAGGGCACCACCACATAAAAACGCTTGTTCATAATGTCCCCAAGCTCAACAAGTTCTTTAATAAATGCGCGGTAATCAATAATTTGAGTACGCAGCAGTTCATTCTCCTGTTTCTTTTCAGCTTGAATAAGCCGCGACAAATAATCATCAATGTTCAACTTGCGCGATTGAATGACAATCTGGAGCGGAAACTCCAAGCTGTTTAAAAAACGAACATACGCGGCAAGCAGGGCCTCTTGCTCATCATCTGATTTCAAAGAAAAATTGACGCTGGAAACAAGGAGCACAGAACGGAGCGCACCGTCTTTCATGATAACCACACCGTCACGTATGGCGGCAATATCAAGGTGCTTTTGAGTGCTGGGAATATTAATTTTTTTGCTTTGTTTTTGCGCCATATGATTATTGTTTACCACTAGGACGATACGCGCCACCGGTGTTGACCAAAAGTGATAGCTCGGCCAAACGACTCCGTTTAAGAGGCGCTTTAGTTATCTTTACCACTTCAAATTTTTTGGGATGATACGCAACCCATTCGCGCAGTTCCGCATCAGTATATGCTTGGTGCCATAACCGCAATTTGGGTCGCTTAAACGTCTCAATAAAATTCAATAAAAATATATGAAAATATTGCCCGCGCACTTTCATAAACGCAAGCAACAAAGCAAAACCGTCAAAAAAAATCACGATAATAACAAAAAGCGCCAGATCAAACAGTTTCCAGAAAAGAAACGTAAATAATGAAGCGGTTAAAAGAATGATAAACTGGCGGGTGGTAATAGGCCCAAACACTTTATCTTCAACATCAATAAATTGTGGTACGGTAAACTGCTCCATATTACGAATACTGCAGCTCTTTGCTTAAACGAATCAGATTAAGAAATTCGTCACTCGTCAAGATTTCAGTGTCGGCAGGGCCGGCGGCTTGTGCGGCAAGCGTGATTGCGCCCTTGTCAAGACCGCCTTTAAGCGTATTCACATACAGCATGTACAGGGGCGACCGGCGGTATGCCGCAATACCGCGCGTATAGTCACCAAATGAGTCCTGACGCAAAAGCATGATGCGATCTTTCAATTTGTTAATGGCCAGTTCCGGTTTTGCGGAAAGCCGCCTGAAATCAATAAGCCGCAGTTGTGCGAGCGACTCCAGCGGACCTTCAAGTTGCGATTCTGGTGGAATAATATCGTGTACCATAGGACGCGTAGCTGATGCTGTATGAGGTTGCATGGGTGTTGACGATGATTGCGGTTGTTGCGGCTTGCTTACGTCCATGGTTTGCAAAGCGGTAACAACCGGCACTCTTGGCAGATGTTGTTCATACGGCGCAAGTGCGTGATGTTCTGCAATACGAACCTGTGAAGGCAATGCAACCTGCGTAACGCTTGGCATGCGCATACTCCCCTGTTTTTTCTGCCGCTCACGCAATACGGTACGCCGCGCATCATCAAGTCGGCTGGTGAGCATATCTTCAATACGTGCCGCTGCTTTTACGCTTTCTGTATGCGTTAAACCAAGTCCACCATGCTCAAATGACCGCTCAAATAATTCCTGGGTGTTTAAAGCATTACGAATTTCACGGACACGGGCAAGCACAGCTTGTTTTAATCGCTCATCATATTCTTTGTTGGGAACGCTCAATCCGAGCTCTTTGACAATGCGCGCCGCAAACAGAGTCATTTCATCATCGGCTTGGGCCAGTGGTGCATTTTTTGCGCTACGGGGCTGCACGATCTGCGCCGGTTGCGGGACTGGCAGCGCTGTTGGCGCCATTTCACGCACTGCTTTTTGCGCATTAACATTACCTGTTTTTTGCCAGGTTATGCGAACCTCATCAAGCGGAAAACTATTGACTGGCAAACGGCTTAACACTTTCTCGGCAAGCGCATCAGCAATGGTGTACGCGCGCACCGTGCTCCATGCCATGTCTTTTTTTAAATACTCCGGCAACTCGCGTACGGCTTCGCCACCCGCACCAACAGTTTTTTTAACCGCCTCACGAAAATGCTTGTCTTTGATTCCCCACTGCTTTTCAAACTCATCAAACGCTTTTAACAATGCCGGGTCATCCCATTCAAATACGGTCGCGGGAGGTAAAAACAATGCAACCGCATTTTGAATCTGAAGAGCTATTTTTTTTGCTTCCGCGTCTTTGGTACCCAAGTTATCAACCAAATAACTACTAAGCTGCGCTATAGCCTCTTTGCCTTTTAAGAAAACGAGCTTAACAATGTCTTCTGCAGTTTCAGCCATGGTGCCATAAGCCTTTTCAATTACAATGTGCACCGCGGGTTGGCTGCGCGCCCAGGATTGATTTTGTTCCAATGAAGCGTTCTTTTCAAGCGCCTCTGCTTCATTATCATAAATAGTAAATGATTGCTCAGCCATACTTTAAACAACAAAACCATTCCTTATTAGCCACTCCTGATAATCTTTGCTATAGCGCGGGGTAACGCCATTTGATTACCTTTTAAGTACTCCACCAGCTTTCCAATATCATCGCCTTTATTTGCAAGGTGCTGTGTCAAAGTTTGTTTACCGTTATTGCCTAGTTTGTCAACCAACTTCATAAAGGCATCATTTTTTGAATCACTCACGCCGCCTGCTTTGAGCTTTTCAGACACTTCACTTAATGCTTGCGCGGCGGCGCGCAACTCTTCAGCCGCGCCGGGTTTG
>DNQG01000018.1 GCA_003501255.1 Candidatus Magasanikiibacteriota bacterium | reverse complement strand
GGTGTTTATGTGAAGGATAAAACAACAATTGGTTTTACGGTTCAGGAATTTGCTGGCGGGGCTTCTGCCGCGCCTTTTGATTGGATGATGATTGGTTATAAAAAGGGTTTTGAACCCAAAGATGTTCCTGAGGTTATTCCTGTGGAACCAATTCTGCCGGAGGAGAGCACGCAAATTCAGCCGCTTCTCATTGAAGATATATCAACTACGACTATTGAAAGTGTATCTTCAGCAGACCCGGTTGTTGAGGAGATGATTGTAGTTGAACCGGTTGTTGAGTTTGAGGAAGTTGGAGATTTTAGCACTACCACCTTGATGGAGGATGACGAAGCGGGTACAATACCATTATGAGTAAACGTTTGCCATCATTAGTAATTTTATTTGAGCGCATCAGTCAATTTATAGTTCTGCTCACCATTTTTTTTATTCCGCTTTTTTCATTTCCCTTGTTATCTGATTTTCCTGACAAAGCAAAGCAGGTTTTTCTTTTGTTTGCTGTGAGTTTGGCGATGCTTTTTTATTTGATGAGTATTGCATTGAAACGCGAGATATATGTTGTTCGCCATCCGGCAATGGCCGGCGTCGCAGCATTGTGCGTCATTTTGGTTATTGCGGCGCTTTTTGGAAATTTTTCCTATCAGAGTATTTTTGGTTTTGAACGCGATAGCGCTCACGTTTTGAGTTCTTTTGTAGCATATTTTTTATTTTTTTGGCTCGTGGTATGGATGATGCGTCAGCCACTTGCATTGCAAAAAATACTTTTTTTTATTTTGCTTTCTGGTTACAGCGTTTTCCTTCTGGCGGTTTTTTGGCTTATTGGTACTTCATCCACACTAGGTTACCTTATACCCGGGTTGAAAGAGCTAACGGGGATGCCTCTGTTTAATACCATTGGAGCGCTTGAGCAGTTTGCATTGTTCATGGCTGTTGTGTGCAGTACAGCGCTTATTACTTTTTTTGATGTTGGCACCAAGAAGAATTCTTCTCGGGGCCGGTCCGTTTTGCGGTTTTGTTTGGTTGTTTTGATAGTAGGTAGCTTCGGTTTTGTTGCGTTATCAGGACAGAAATTTGTTTTAGGAGCACTTCTTACGTTATTTTTTCTGTTATCTTGTTATTTTATTAGGCAGGCACGTATATATCACCGGGGTTGGTCTGTGTTACTCCCCATGATGTTATTTGCCTTTGGATTGTTATTTCTGTTTGCGCGTCCTTCTTTTTTGCCGACGCTTCCATCGTCTGGCGTTTCAACCCAAAAACCAACATTTGATATTGCGGCGAATGTTGCTTTGCGCGCTGTACGTGTCAATCCTTTTTTTGGTTTTGGTCCTGCCTCTTATCGTTTTGTTTATTCTCGTTTTTATCCTGAGTATTTAAATAACACATCGTTGTGGAATGCTCGTTTTGAGTACAGCTATTCCGGTGTTTTAGCTTTGATTACTGATAGCGGTGTTGTAGGGGGAATGGTGTGGTTGTTTGTTATTTTTGTTGTTGTTCTTATTTCAGTGCGCAGTTTTGTGCGAGAGAGAACCATGCCCCGTGTGCTCTATCCTGGTTTGTGCATGGTGTGGCTGATGTTTGTGGTGGCGATGTTTTTTATGAATTTTTCTCTCACGCTTGAATTATTATTTTGGATTTATGCTGCGCTGCTTATTGGTTTAAGTGCAAACCATACTGGACATACTTTGGTGCGTTCATCAATTATTCCGAGTGGTGCAGTGGCCGTTGCTGCTTCTATAGCGGTGGGGCTTGTTTTGATTGTTCGTGTGGCGAATGCAGAAATGCTTTACCAACGCGCTCGTAACGAAGGGCTTTCCAGTGACAGCGCTATCGTGCATTTAAATCGTGCACGATTGTGGTCGCGTCATGATGATCGTATCGTACGGCTTCTTGCGGAAAATATTCTCGCTCGTTTTGAGCGTGGTTTGCAAGCCAAAAAAAGTGAGGATGAATTGCGCGGTCTTGCGCAGAGCGCACTTGAGCTGGCCGAGGAAACCCTGCGTCTGAATTATAATGATACGCGGAATTTGAATTTGGCCGCTGTGGTGTATACCACGGTTGCTCCTTCTGACTCCTCAAAAGCCCTTGATTACCTTACTCGAGCAACTAAATTGGAACCAAATAATCCGGTATTTTTTTATCAGTTAGGGACATTGTATGTTGAAATGTATGAAGGATTGTTGCGGAAAGGGGATAGTCCTGATAAAAAGAATATGCGTGATGTTCTGACACGCGCTGAAAGTTTTTTTCGTGAGGCACTGCTCTTGCACCATTCATACGCTTCGGCATATATTGGTTTGGGCCATGTGTACGGATTGCGCAACAATATTCCACGAGCGCTTGAATTTACGGAGCGCGGTTACTCTTTGAGCTCCGGAGATATGGAAGCGGGCCTCCAACTGGCATTGTTTTATATACAGGATAATCAAAAAAAACGCGCTGCCGAAGTATTGGACGCGCTTATTACCTCGCAGCCAGATTATGCAAACGCTCTTTTATACCGCGCACTTTTGTACAAGGAGGAAGGTAACAAGAATGAGGCACGTCGTTTGTTTGAAAGTATACTTACTTACAATCCGGATAGTGTAGAGGTTAAACAGCAGCTTCAAGCGCTTCAATGAGGGGCTCAAGGTCGCCGTCTAAAATGCGTATACTGTTGCTCCAATTTTGTTTAATACGGTGATCAGTGACGCGGTCTTGCGGGATGTTGTAGGTCCTGATTTTTTCAGCGCGCATGCCGCTCCCGATTTGTGTTTTTCTTTTTTCTGAAAGTTCTCTTGCTTTTTTTTCCTGTTCAATCTCCCACAGCTTTGCGCGCAGAATGGAAAAAGCGCGTTCTTTGTTTTGCAGTTGGCTCCGTTCATCTTGGCATGAAACTGTAATACCCGTTGGTTCATGAGTGAGCCGCACCGCACTGTATGTTGTATTGACGGATTGTCCCCCATGACCGCCTGCGCAGAACGTATCAATGCGTACATCATGTAAGTTTAATTCAACTTCCGTTTCTTCAATTTCAGGGAGTACGGCTACGGTTACGGTTGATGTGTGGACACGGCCTTGTTTTTCAGTTTCCGGTATTCGTTGCACACGGTGCACGCCCATTTCATATTTTAATGTTCCGTATACATCGGTACCGGCGATTTCAAAAATGATTTCCTTAAATCCGCCGATGCCCGTTCTATTTTCAGATAATACGTGTGTTTTCCATTTTCTTTTTTCCGCAAATTTTGTGTACATACGGAACAGATTTGCTGCAAAGAGACCTGCTTCGTCTCCTCCTGCGCCGGCACGTATTTCCACAATGACATTTTTTTTGTCTTGTGGATCGCGTTTTTTTGTCAATTGTTTCAATTCTTGTTCAAGAGTTTTTTTTCTTGCTTCTTGCTCTTCAAGTTCTTTTTGCGCGATGTCAATCAGTTCTTGCTCTGTTTCAGCGCCCAGCATCTCATGCGTGTCTTTTATGGCTTGCAGCAGTCCGTTGTATTCTTTTATTTTTTCTATGATCGGTTGTAATTTATAGAGCTCTTGGTTTGTACGTTTCATTTTTTCTCCATCACTAAAGAGAGCTGGGTTTTCCAGCTCTTTTTGCAATTTTTGGTAACGCTGTTGTAGTTCATCGTACATAGTCGGTTGGTAAACAGATAACATCCCAACCTCAAGGCCCATCCTTTTACACTTTTATGGAAGTTTTCTTTCGGGTGGTGGCGCGTACTGCGCGTTTCACTTTACGCCCTTTGCGGTCTGCCGCTGCCTTTTTTGTTTTTTCCTTGGCCTCTTGATATTTTTCAACACGTCGTGCCGTGTCAACAAATTTTTGTTTTCCGGTGTAGAACGGATGACAATTGCTGCATAATTCAACACGGATGGCGTCCAAGGTGGAACCAACAGTAAAGGTAGTGCCGCAGGCGCAGGTGACGACAGCATTTTCATGATAGGTTGGGTGGATGTCTGTTTTCATAATTGAGCGAATGAATAAAGAGTACTATATTTGAGTGCCTGCCTGCCAGTAGGCAGGAGCGCTGATTATATGGCAAAAGTATAACAAAATGGCTTTTTTTTGTCAATACAGGGGGCTTTCTAGGGGATTATACTCCCACTTGGATAGGCACTCAAATGGACGCGTGAAACAGTCATTATTTTTGAGGTATCAAGTCCTTGCGATTGTGCTGAAATTTCTCCGCGCTTGAGGAGATGTTTTTTTCCATCTTTATCAATGCTGTAGAGGTAGGATGCTCCTTCAATGCGCACTAATGATGCATCAACAAGATCATTAAGATCATCTTCATCTACCGTAATAACATTGTTAAAGTTTGCACCTGTGTATGAGCGGAATGCTGTTTCATTGGGAATCCATGTCTTAATGCCCAGATCTTGGTTTAAGAGATATACTTTTTTGTCTTTTGGTTTTTTTGCGTACCGCGCTGCAGGGAAATGCGCAAGATCTTCTTTGTTGAGGCGCGTTATGGTCTCTGTTCCATAGCCGTAGGACTCAAGTGAATCATTACCGGCTAGTTTAAAACGTTGACCGAGCATAATGGTCCACACATCCTCTGAATCATGGGCCTGGTATAGTCCATCTGATGCTGTGTAGAGCTGTGTTTGGGCCTTTTTTTGTGTCGTTGTCTTGGCAGTAGTAGTTGTTTTTTTGGTTTGTTCCTTGTTAACGCGCGGCGGCCCGTTTGCAGTTGTTACCGCTATACCAGTGAGTTCCGTTTTTTTGTTGGCACCATCGGTTGCCTTGATTGTTATCGTGTAAGTTGTGTCTGGGTCCAAATTGGTTAACACAGCTTCATGCTCTAATTTTTTTGGAGCTGTTGTTTTTATGCTGTATGTTCTCCCGCCCGTTGCTTTATAGGTTATCGTGGCGATGGTTGGCCTGTTCGTTTTCCATGTCGTGGTTACGGTGTAGGGTCCAATGTTGGGGCTGTCTTGCGTAAGGGGCTGGAAGTTACTTATGGTGAGCGCTTCAAGATCAGGATCTTTTTGGTTACGTTCCAGGTTTTTGTTATCAAGCGTGCCAAAACTGAAATTGCTTGACCATGCTGCATTGCCATCTTTGTTTGTTGCTTTTATTTTGAAGTGGTAGGTGTTAAACGGTTTTAAACCCGTAAGCACAGCATCGTGCACCTTGGAAAGACCCTCAGAGCTGCTGCGCGAGTTGGGGTAGGTAGTAGTATGATCAGTCAGCCCTTTGACAATGCCATATCGGATCTGGCCGCGTGTTTCCTCTGCAGTTTGCCAGGTAATGTATGCAGTTGTTGCTGTCTTGAAGTATACTCGTACGGTGCTGGTGACTACGGTTGGCACGCCATCATCCGTGCCGCGTTCTGTTTTTAAGGTAAGCGTGTTACTTTTGGTAAAACCCTCTGGGCCGGATAGGGCAGGGTCGCGCACTTTAACAACGGCTTGATAGGTAAAACGTTCCTTAAGGCCGTTTATGCTTACTTCATGGTGGGTGCGCGGTTCGCCGGGAGAGGTAAAGCGTTTTGCAAACCGCGTCTGTTCGTATATATCAACATACCCCACGGTTGGTTTGTCAGTATCCCAAATGACACGTTTGGAGCTGCCAACGGTTGTTTCAATTTGAATATTCAAGATGCGTGGCGTGCGCGTCCGCTCTGTTGTTTGCGCGTTAGCATAAAGCGGCAGCAGAAGCGCGCACAGCGCCAAACCAGTAAGAATGTGTTTCATGTTTCTATTGTATAACAATCTTGCCTTTCTGTTAACTATTAAACTTCAATGACAACGGGTAAGATCATGGGTCGTTTGTGGGTTTTAGTGAACAAGAATTGCCCCACAAAATCCCTTATTTTGTTTTTGATGCCGTTGCTGTCAGCCCATGACATGGGGTCTGATTCAAGCACCAGTTTTTTTACTTTGTGGCGTACATCTTCAATGAGCTCGCGATTTTCTTTGAGGAAGATAAACCCGCGTGAGATGATGTCAGGGTTTTGTGTCAGTTTGCCGGTTCGTGTTTCTAGGGTAACAATAATCACAATCATACCGTCGGCGGCAAGCAGTTGTCTATCACGCAGCACAATATTTGATTCATCAGAAATTCCCAGGCCGTCAACAAACACATAATCCGATTCAATTTTTTCTTTGGTAATGACGCCGGTGCCATCATGTGAAAACTCCATGATTTGGCCGTTATCAGGAATGAAAATGTTATCATCCGGGAACCCTATTGTTTTTGCGACTTTGGCATTGTAACGGAGCATGAAGTGGTTGCCTTCAATGGGGACAAAATATTTTGGGTTCAAGAGGCGAATCATGAGTTTAATATCTTCGTTGCGTGCGTGTCCGCCGGCGTGCACATCCATCATTTGATAATGGAATACTTCAGCGCCTTTGCGGAAGAGCGTATCTTTGAGGCGTTGCACGGTTCGTTCATTGCCGGGAATAACAGAAGAAGAGAATATGACGGTATCGCCCTTCATCAGTTTTACAAAACGATGTTCTCCGTGTGCAATGCGCATGAGTGCGGCGTTGCGTTCACCTTGTGCGCCTGTGCAGCAAATAATGATTTTTTCCGGTGGATACTTTTCAACATCGCGTATGTCAATGAAGGTTTTTGGATCGGCTTTAATGTAACCCAGTTGCTTTGCGATTTCCACATTGCTCTTTAAGCTAAAGCCATCAAGCGCCACTTTTTTGCCATGACGTTCTGCAATTTCAATGATTTGGGCAATACGCATGAGGAGTGAGGCAAAAGTACCCGTAATAACACGGCTTTTTGTGTCACCAATAATGCCTTCCAACGTTTTTCCAATGTCAAATTCGGACAGTTGGTGGCCTGCTTGCCCGGCATTGGTTGAGTCGCACAAGAGCGCGGTGACGCCTTCTGAACCGGTCAAAGCAATTTTTGCGAGGTCTGCCGGTTTGTCATTGCTGCTGGGTGTGAAGTCAAACTTCCAATCGCCGGTGTGTACGAACATTCCGCACGGTGTTCGGATAATAACACCCATGGAGTCAGGAATGTTGTGGTTTAAATGGAAGAATTCCAAATTAAAGACACCAAAGGTGAGTTTGTCATCAATGTTGATGTCATGAATGTCAAGCGGCGCGGTGCGATAGTCATCCTGACGTTTTTTAATGATAGCATTGGTGAGCGGCAAGCCGTACATGGGAGGGTAGCCAAGCTCCGGAATGAGGTGGGGGATGCCACCAATATGATCATAGTGGGCATGCGTGATAATAACGCCCTTGATCCGTTTTTCTTTGCCTTTTAAGTACGTGATATTGGGAATAATATAGTCAATGCCGGGCATATCTTCTTCCGGGAATTGCAGGCCCATGTCAATGATAATAATATCCTTGCCGTACTCAAACATGGTCATGTTGCGGCCAACTTCTTCGCAACCTCCAATAACGACGATGCGCAGTTTACCCTCGCCGGCGTCGGTGGTTATTGCTGGTTGTGTCTGCGCAGGTTTTATATGCGCTCGTTTGGGAGGTAGCGCGGTACGTGTGCTTTGTCGGCCGCGCGTACTGGTTTCCCGTGTGCCTGACGCGCTACGACGTCGGCCAGGTGTTTTTGGTGTCATATGTGAATTAAATAATTAGGAAGAAGAAATTAAAATGGTGTCCTTCTTCAAATGTGGGCAAGGGGAGACTTGAACTCCCACGAGCGAAAGCTCACTACGCTCTGAACGTAGCGCGTCTACCAATTCCGCCACTTGCCCTTGAGTACGGCGTTATTTTTTCCACACGCTGTCGGTTTTAATATACCACTGTGCTATATCACTGAACCGATCAGACGGTACGCTAATGCGTTTTTGTTCTATACCTTTAATGCGTTTGTTGACCGCATGGGTGTAGGTTGGTGTGTATAAGAATATGGCTGGTATGCGTTCATGCAATAATTTTTGCAACGTTTTGTAGTTTTCTACGCGTGTCTCTGTGCTTGTTGCTTGGCGTGCTGTCACCAGCAGGTCGTCGACATCACGGTCCGCATAGCCGGCTAAGTTTAAACCCGGATATTCTGCTTGTGACGAGTGCCAGAAAGGATATAAATCAGGGTCGGCTCCAATAATTTCTCCATAAATGAGTGCTTGATATGCACGCGGTTTTAGAACTTCATTGATCATGGTGCGCGGTTGCGGTTCAACGGTTTTGACAGGTGCAACCACTCCAATTTCTTCCCAGAATCCTGAAATGAGTTCCGCCACTTTGGCGAGTTCTGGCGTATTGGCCGTGGTCAGATCAATCTCAAGGAGTGTGTTGTTTTTTTCCCAAAAAATATTTTGGGCTTCATGAAACGATGACGCAACCGTGTTTCGTAGAGCCGTTTTTTCTTCATCAGAAAGCGTTTTTGTTTCCTCCGCAGTTCCGGTAGCGCCTGCCGTTGCCTGTGTGCTTGATACCACCTGCGCTGTTTTTAAATTAATGGCCGATGTTTTGTCTATTTCTTTCCACCCGGCTTCTGTAAGTATTTTTTTCGCTTCTTGCGGATCATAACGATAATCTTCCAAGGCGGGGTCGTAACCGATTGAGTCCTTTAAAATAGGTCCTACAATAGGGTGTCCTTCACCTTTAAGAGCTTCATTAGTAATGCGTTGCTTGTTAATGGCGTGGGCAAATGCGCGCCGCACCGGTGTTTCTTTAAGGGCAGTATTGCTTTTTTGATTAAAAAAAATGCTGGTATATTGAGAAAGTTGTAGTGGATACCAGGTGAGGAATTTACGCTGTGCCTGCTCTTTTGAACGTTGGGGCAAAAATTGGATGCCATCAGTTTTTTGTTCCAACATATCTTTCAGCGCGTCTTCAATGGCCGGGTAAAAAGCAAAATTAACATGAGTGATAAAGGGTTTTTTCCCGTAGAATGCATTCGCAGATTTTAGATTGATACCTACAATTCTCCCACTTGAATCACGTATAGCTTGCTCAAACGCGTAAGGGCCGCTGCCGACGGGCTTGACGTTTAAGGAAGACAGGCGCATCTCTTCAGGTGCAACACCAGACCAAAGATGTGACGGTAAAATACCCACGGTTAAGCTGTTTAAGAACGGCGCAAATGGTTTTTCAAGAGTAAAACTGACACGATTGCCATCCAATTTTTTAATGGTTACTCCTTGGAAACTGACGCGCAACGGACTGGCCACGCGTGATTCTTGTATCAGTTCAAACGTTGTAATGACATCGTCTGTGGTTACCTTCTCACCGTCGTGCCAGTACGCATCATCACGTAATGTTACAATATATTCCGTTTGTGTTTCATTGGTTTCATAGTGGCTTGCCAAATCCGGCACTAATGTCTGGTCATTGTTATAACGTAACAGGCCTGAAAATATAAGACCGCTCACATCAGCATCCACTTCATTGGCGCTGGCGTATAAAGGGTTTAAGAGTTGCGGATAGCCAACAATGCCTTCGCGATATTCACCGCCATAGGCAGGTATTGTGGTGAGATGAGCATTGAGCGCAACAACACCCCAGGCAAGGAGCGTGAGGACAACAACCGCAAGCGCGCCGTTCACGATGCGCCGTTCACGCGTTGAAAAAAAACGCGACAGATAGCGCAACTGTGAAAAACGGGGTAATTGTTTTTTTTGGAATCGTTTCACCAAAGCGCGGTCAAGGTCATTTGCATCACCTTGTTTTTTTTTGCGCGCACGGAAAAATGATGAATAGATTTTTTGTATCCAGTCCCTGCGGGACGACATAGAAACGGGTGTTATACAATCAATACGGCAAGGAGTGAGTCAGCCAAAAAGAGAATAGATAAGACAATGGTCGCGCGGAAAAGCATTTTATCCAGTCCGCGTTTTGCGCTGTAGATATTACTGGAACCACCAAAAGCACCGCCTAGGCCAACACCTTTTTGTTGGAGTAAAACAGCGGCAATCAGGAGTACGGATAGGATAATTTGGGCGGTTTCAAGAAAAAACGGAAGCATAGAAATGTATGCAATCAGTATATCAAAGCAGTGGTTTTTTGTCAACCTTTATGGTATACTATCTTGGTGAGCTATGCGCTCCCGATTAATACTTATTAGTTTTATCGTTCTGGTGCTCCTAACAGGGGGCTTTGTTTGGTATAGGGACAGAAGCCCGGAGCAACCTAAAGTGGGCGGTACGATAGCCATATTATTGGTTGGGGACAGCAATGCTTTATCCACAACCGCGGCTTTAAGCTCCCAAGCAATATCACCAGAACAGGTTGACCCTTTGTTTTTAGTTTCAGATGATGACCCATTTCTGGGCAATCCTAATGCACCTTTCCGTATTGTGGAGTTTTTAGATTTTCAGTGTCCTTTTAGCCGGCAGGCCTTCCCTATCATGAGGCGATTGACGGCGAGGTATCCAAGCGAAGTGTTTTATCAGGTTCGTGATTTTCCGGTATTGAGCTTGCATGCGGATGCGCTTAATTTAGCCAAGGCCGGTGTGTGTGCCCATAAGCAAGGACGTTTTTGGGAATTACATGATAGGGTGTTTCTAGAGCAGGAGAAAGCATCGCGTCCCCAAATTGATGTGTGGGCTCAAAAAATAGGTCTTGATATGAATGCTTTCCGTTCCTGTTTTGACAGTGAAGAAACACAAAAGGAAATTGTCAGCGACACTGAAGTGGGGGTAGCAGCAGGTGTGCGGGGTACGCCAACATTTTTCATAAACGGCAGGCGCGTTGAGGGGCCTATACCAGAGAAAAATTTTGAGGCCGCAATACAGGCCTTGAGTCAACAATAATTTTGTATATGTCAAAAAGTGCAGCACAACGTATAGTATTCTTTACAGGCGCTTTACTTTTTTTTGTCATGGGTGGCGTGCCGGTTCAAGCAGCGCCTACACTGAAGGATGACAGCACTCTTTATGAAGATTCATATAAAGCGACAGCTCCGCTTTTGCGTGGTGATTGCTGGACCAAAGAACAGTGCACTAAAGCACGTGGTGAAATTATACCGGCCGAGGGGCAAGTGTGTGTTAGCACATGGTGGCCTGCTCCAACCCCTCCAGCAACTGGCCCCCAGGAAGTGGGGAATTGTGTCATTGCCAGTATTCCGGGGAACAAAGTGCGTCTTAACGTCCCGCTTGGTGATGATGTCAAATATGTTTCAGACATAGGACAATATGTAAAACGGCTTTATGTGCTGGCTATGGGTTTGGGAGTGTTATCCGCCATGATTGTTATCGTACATGCTGGGCTTATGTATGCGGCTTCTGCCGGTAACCCGGAAGTGTTGGGGGGCGCTAAAAAACACATTGGGGACGCTATAATTGGTTTGTTTTTGCTTTTGGGTTCCTATACTCTTTTATACACTATTAATCCTGATTTGGTTAATTTACGGCCTCCTGCTTTGCGCCAGATGCGTACACCTCAAAGAATTGCAGAAGATCTTGCCGAATCTTTGAAGGGATCTGTTGGGGGTTCAGGCGGAACCATTTGCCCTTCGGGTTGGGTTGCTCGACTGAATGGATTTGTTAAAAATACAGGGGACTATAAAAATCGTACTGATGCACAGGGTAAAGAAGCTTCTCCATTACTGACTGAATGTGGTATGGTTTTGCCGGGTCCTGCTGTTAATACGGCATGCATTTCAACGTGGTGTTCAGATCCTGAATCCATTTGTATTTTACGTGCAGATAAAAATGGTAGTATTGGTGCTAATTCTGAAAATTTAGGCAAGCCCAATTTTGGCCTGTGTGCAACAAATGCTAAATACCGCACGGTGCTTGTTGCTCAACCTGTTCTTACTAAAGATCCCTGGCGCGTTCAGTTTGATGATTATACTGTCCTTGGTGCTTCACGAGGGGATGAAGGCGTGTGCGGCTATTTTAAAGCCGGTGGTCTTATTCAGCGGGGTACTATTGGTACCTATTGTCCTAATTTGCCTGAAGGAATTGGTCAAAATGGCGGTACCACATGCTATCTTACTTCGGACTTTGATCCGGGTGCTGTTGAACGGCCTATGGATGCCAATGATGTTACCAATCGTGTTTACAAGGGATTTGTTGGCAGAGAGAGTGAACATAAGGTGTTTTGGGTGCGAAAATTTAGAGGTGTACAACAAACTTTTGGTAATAGCAGCGCTGATATCGGCACTGTCCGCACATCTCAGGTCTCTTGCCCTGTTGATTCAGGTTATTAAAACTAAAGATTGAGACACTTTAGACGACATCTTCAGACGCCACGCTTGACGGTTTCCACAACATAGTGTAGTATGGGGGATACTATATCTATGGGCACGTCACAACCTTTCCTTAACATTAAAGGCGCTCGCGTTCATAATCTTAAGAATGTATCTTTAAAGCTCCCCAAGGAGTCCTTTATTGTTTTTACCGGATTATCTGGCTCGGGTAAATCGTCACTTGCGTTTGATACCATTTACGCAGAAGGCCAGCGCCGTTATGCTGAAAGCTTATCATCCTACGCGCGGCAGTTCATGGAAATTATGGACAAGCCGGACTTGGATGAAATGACAGGACTTTCTCCCACTATTGCCATTGACCAGCGCAGTTCTGCATTTAACCCGCGTTCAACCGTGGGCACGGTTACTGAATTGTATGACTTGTTGCGTTTGCTTTTTACCCGTATTGGCATGCCGCACTGTCCGCAGTGTGGTAAACCCGTAACGCGCATGAGCAAAGGTCAGATTGTGGAAGCCATACGCAGTTTTATCGGCGATGGTGAAACATTTGTGCTTGCTCCGTTTTACAAGCAGGTGGAGCATATCAAGAAAACCGTATTACAAAGTATTGAACAAACCGGCGCTGACACCATTCGGTTAGACGGCATGCTCATGTCGTTGCATGAGTTGCGTACGGTTTCTTTGTCGTCCGATATCACGCACGATGTGGATGTTGTGGTTGCGCGTTTGTGTAGGGGGGCAAAAATCAATATGGTTGAAGTGGTTGAAAGGGCGCTTGAGTGGGGGAACGGTACGGTTACCGTGCTTGATGAAGATGGCAATGAGCATAGTTTTTCAGAGCGTCTTGCCTGCAGCACCTGCGGCATACAGCTGCCCCCGCTTTCACCTCGCCTGTTCAGTTTCAACAGTCCTCACGGTGCTTGTCCGCGGTGTACCGGTCTTGGCGTTACGCAAGAAGTTGACGCCGAATTGGTTATTCCCAACGCCCGTCTGACCTTGGCGGAAGGCGCTGTACAACCGTGGATGCGCATAACCGGCAATCAACAGTGGTACCATGATTTGTTAACGGTGGTTGCTAAGGTGCATGATTTTTCCATGAACACGCCGGTTGAAAAATTGAGCAAGAAAATTTTTGATGTTATTTTGTACGGTACTGACGGGAAGACCTATACGGTTGCCGGCAAAGAAACTATTTTTGAAGGTGTTGTCCCTAATTTGATTCGTCGTCACACAGAGACCGATTCTGAATATGTGCGACGTGAAATTGAGCAATACATGCGTGAACGTTTGTGTTCCGTATGCAAGGGGAAGCGTCTGCGGCAGGAAGCGTTGTCGGTTTTGGTTTTAGGCAACTCTATTGCGGATGTGGTGTTGTGGTCTGTTGAAAAAACACTTGATTTTGTTGAGTCATTATCTCCGGGCACTAAAAACGGTTTGGGTTCCAAAAAAACCGCAAAAAAAGAAGATTGTGATGTAGGTGCTCTGGTGCTTTCTGCCCAGGATAAAACCATTGCTCAAAGTATTCTTAAAGAGATGAAGCGGCGTTTGGATGATTTACTCGCTGTTGGCCTTGGTTATTTGACGGTGGACCGTCCTGTAACATCGCTTTCCGGCGGGGAAGTGCAGCGCGTTCGTCTTTCCACCCAACTTTCAACTGGATTAACGGGTGTCATTTATATTCTTGACGAACCGTCCATTGGTCTGCACCCGCGCGACAATAAAAAATTAATTGACAGTTTAAAGGGGTTGCGTGATTTGGGTAACACGGTTATTGTGGTTGAGCATGATGAAGATATGATGCGTGCGGCTGACATGATTGTTGATATTGGGCCGGGCGCCGGGGTGTATGGTGGTGAAATTTTGGTTGCCGGGACGCTTAATGAAATTATAAAAGCAAAAAATTCTTTGACCGGAAAATATTTGAGCGGCAAAGAAAGCATTGACGCTCCTAAAAAAGTGCGCCGCGGTAATGGCAAAAAAATTACGGTCAAAGGTTCCCGCGGTCATAATTTAAAAAATGTTACGGTTGATTTTCCTTTGGGAACGTTATCATGCGTTACGGGAGTTTCCGGATCTGGTAAATCAACGCTTGTTATTGATACATTAAGCGCTGCGCTGAACCAGCATTTTTATCGCGCCAAGACCGAACCGGCAGAACATGATGCCATTACCGGCATTAGCAACGTTGATAAGGTCATTGCCATTGATCAGTCGCCCATTGGCAGAACACCGCGTTCAAATCCGGCTACCTACACCGGTGTGTTTACCCTTATTCGTGATTGTTTTACGGCTGTTCCGGAAGCGCGTGCACGCGGTTATGATGCCGGTAAGTTCAGTTTTAATGTTAAGGGTGGAGGACGTTGTGAGGCGTGTGCTGGTGAAGGATATGTCCGCATTCCTATGCAATTTTTGACTGATGTATTTGTGGAATGCAATGATTGCCAGGGTAAGCGTTACAGCAAAGAGGTCTTGGAAATTCATTATAATGGGAAAGCAATTTCCGATGTGCTCAACATGACTGTGGAAGAGGCCTACACCTTTTTCCGTGGGGAGCCAGCCATTGCGGATAAACTGCAGGTTCTGCGCGATGTTGGATTGGGGTATATGGCACTTGGCCAGCCGGCTACGACATTGTCCGGCGGTGAAGCACAGCGTGTAAAACTTGCCACTGAATTGTCACGCCGCGCTACGGGTAAGACCTTGTATATTTTGGATGAACCAACCACCGGTTTGCATTTTGAAGATATTAAACGTTTACTGTATGTTTTGGATCAACTCGTTGAAAAAGGCAACACCGTGGTTGTTATTGAACACAATATGGACGTTATTAAAAGCGCTGATTGGGTTATTGATATGGGGCCGGAAGGTGGAGATGAGGGTGGCGAGGTGGTGGCTGAAGGCGTGCCAAAAGATGTTGCAAAAAATAAAAAAAGTTACACTGGTCTTGTTTTGAAAAAAATACTTTCTTCAAAATAATAGGTGAGTGGAGCCACTGTATGAACAACAAAAAAATAACGTTATTACTTACGGGTATTTTAGTGCTTGCTTTTGTTGTGCGTATCGTATACCTTGATCGTCATAATTTTATCAATGATGAAGTGTTGAATGCATCGCGTGCCATAGATTGGTTTGATTTTTTTGAGAGCGAGCGGCAAACAACCCCGGTGCAGTGGTTTGAAACGCGTCAGTGGTGGCAACCACTTTCGTTTCATGACCATCCACCATTTGGTTTTGCGCTCCAGTTTGTTTTTTCCCGCGTGCTTGGGGACAGTGTGTGGGCTTTGCGCTTCCCTTTTGTGTTTGTTGGTGTGTTGAGTGTGTATGCCATATTTTTGCTCATGCGTGAATTGACGGGCAGAGTTGAACCGGGTTTGGTGGCCGCGTTATTATTATCATTGCATCCGGGTGCGGTGTGGATTTCTCGTCTGGCTCTGTATGATGGTTTGATAGTTTGTTTTATTATTTTGAGCTGGTTTTTCTTTTTGAGGGCGCTCAAACGGCCGCGATATTTTTTGGCATGGGGCGCTATGGTGGGGCTCGCGTTATTAACCAAGTATACGTTTATCTTCATGCTGCCTTTTTTTGGTGTTTATATGTTGTATAAACGGGCTGTTTTTAAAGAAAAATCGTGGTGGGTGGGGTTTGCGTTTATGCTGGTTATACTTGCGCCTGTCATTATATACAACATTATGTTGTTTAAGACACGCGGCCATTTTGATGCAGCACTTTCAAGCATGCTGGGGATGAAACCCTCCGATTATGTCTTGATTGCAGAGCGTGTTCAAGGCGTGGCCTTGACGAATGTGTTGAATTTGTGGGAGAGCTTTGCACTTCCATTTTTTAGCGGTATGACAATGACCATTCTTGTAGCGGCTGGTTTTTTGTATGCATTCGTGCGTGCTTGTATTGGTCCGCGTCGTTTTGTGCCCATCATGCTTTTGATACAAGCGCTTTTTGTTCACGTATATTTTTTGTTTCTTGAACCCGAACGGCGATTTTTTACGATTGTTATCCCACTGTCAGTGGTGTTTATTGCGTATGCACTCTATGAAATTTCGCAGAGCGCGCGGGCATGGTATATACAAAAAAAACAGGGAACACCGGTGCGTTATTTGTCGTATGTGCCCGCAGTGGTGATGCTTGTGCTTGTGGCTGTACTTTTTTTTGAAGTTCGTCCTCTGTATTCTGTACCAACGTACGGCTATAATGAGCTGTATGTTCGTGTCGCCGATATTTTTCGTGGCGCCGTTTCTCCCTTTCATTTTTCAGAATGGAAAGATTCCCAGGTTATTGAGTTTCAAAAAAAATTTCAAAAACGGCCTGCCGGTTTTGGCTGGGAAAAAGCGCACGATAACACGGCTTTTATACTTGTTGACAACCGGCTTGATTGGGTGCCGCGGTATTGGTTGAGTCGGAGGTATTATGTCAATCATCTGTTAACCATTTTTGATGTTGCCATGGCTGTTGATGTGCTGGCTCCGCAAGGTATTACGCCGGCCAGTTTTGTTACATACGGATTTGATGCATTTTATTTTATTGAGGATTTGGGTGAGGCGGATGATACCTCGCGGCCTGAACTGGTTGAACCTTTTTATATTCTTTTGGACGAAGTTTCAAAGCACCCTCTTGTGCAGTCAATTGAAACGGACGTGATAAAAAACGCACAGGGGGATCCTGCGCTTAAAATTCATGTGATTCGTCTTTAACGTCCTTACGCTTTCTTTTCTTTGAGTTTTTTATTGAACGCTGATGTGCTCACGTAGTGAAGTTTTGCACGACGGACTTTGTGTTCTTTTTCTATTTCTATATTAGCAATAACCGGAGAGTGTATGGGGAAAATTTTTTCCACGCCATATCCCTTGGCATCTTTGCGGACCGTGAACGTCGCGCCTTGTTCATTACCATGCCGGGTGGCAATAACAAGACCTTCAAAAATTTGAATACGTTCTTTTTCTTCTCCTTTGGGGGTAATATCTTTAATACGTTGGTGAACTTTGACCAACATGCCCGGTTTAAGTTGTGGAATGGATATTTGTGCCATACAGGTGATGGGCTCTATTGTAGCAGGGGAGTCAAAATATGTCAACCCCGTTTATCTATAGCTTTTTTAACTGTTTTTAAGACCTCGTTAAAGACCTGGTCGGGGTTGAGCGAGGTGGTATCAATAACTACGTCATACTGTTTAGGATCGTAGGCATCAATGTTATAGTAGGCTTTGTACCGCAAGGCATCACTGTGTTTGCGTTCACGATGACTTTGTAGAACGTCTTCAACACTTTGCAATCCTGCAGCTTCATTGCGTGTGTTTTCTTTTTGTAGTTCTTTCCAGACGCGTTCTGCTCCCGCGTGTTCGTCAACATCAAGAAAAATTTTGAACGCATGGGGTATAAAATACCATGATGTGCGGCCTTCAATGATAAAGTTGTCGTGCGTCTCCCCCAATTTTTTTTGATATTCATCCGGTTCGCGATCCGTTGAGGGATCGGTCTCACCAAGTTTGTTGTATTCTCCAAGAGTCATGCCGCGCTTGCGCGCCATTTCACGGCGTATGCCCCCAATATAATAACGGGGCCAGCCCAAATGGTCTGCCAGTTTTTTTCCAACCGTTGATTTTCCTGATCCGGGGGTGCCCGAGAGTGCGATAATCATACTAGTGGAGCGCTTTGATAAATTGTTTAAATTCCGCGGGCGGTTGTGCTGTATAGCATACGCGCGTGCCGTTTGTATCATCAAAACACAGTTTAGTTGCGTGGAGCATCAGGCGTGTTGGTTTTGGTTGATTTTTGCCTATGGTGCCTTTGTAGCGATAAACACTGTCCCCCACAAGTGGATGGTCAAGTGCAAAAAAATGCACTCTGATTTGGTGGGTACGCCCGGTTTTGGGCATTACCCGCACAAGTGTATGATTTTGGAAGCGTTGTACGACTTCAAATGATGTGAGCGCCCCCTTTCCCGGTGTCACGCCTTGATTCATGGGGCGGGCGGCCATGCGCCCTTCATCGCTGCGGCCAATAGCAAAATCAATAGTGCCTTCATCTTTTATGAGTACTCCATGGACCAACGCTTGGTATTCTTTTACAACGGTGTGTGCTTTGAATTGTTCTTTAAGCGCATCAAACATTTTTTGATTTTTTGCAATGACCATAAGCCCTGATGCTTCACGATCAAGCCGGTGCACAATACCGGGACGCTCCGGCGTATCACCAACGCCGTTCAAAGCAGGGTAGTGCTCAAGAATCCACGCGCTCAAGAGTGGCGCAGGCTCTGCGCCTGGAGCTTCGTGCACCTGTACTCCGATTGGTTTATTAATAATGAGATAGTCGTCAGTTTCCGTGATGATGGGGATTGAAGGCAACGGTTGTGTGGTTGAGGTGCTTTCATCATCACTCAAGTCAATACTAATAGTTTCTCCTTGACGGAGCGCATAATGTGGGCTCGTTTTTTTACCATTAACAAGAACCACGCCATTTTTGATGTGTTTTTGCCATTGTGAACGTGAGCTTTCTTTGTGATATTCTTGGAGGTATTTATCCAAGCGTTTCCCGACATCAATGTCTGAAATCGTAACCGTGTGCATACCTATAGGATAAAGGTTTTTTTTGAACTTGACAAATTATTGGTTTTGGTGTAAAGAGAGGGTGTCCGTAAAAACTCTTACTGTGGGGAGAAACATGGAAACCAATCTCGGTGCGGAGCGTGCGGAGCGTACGAGTGCCAAGACGGGAACGCCGGTGGAGCACTACCAGCACCTCGTCGAGCTCCATGCACGGAAGTGGAAGCAGATGCCGTTCATCACGCGCATGCTGTTCATGCGCCTGACGTCAGACAACGCGCGCCCCGGCACGCGGCGTATTTGCGCCATCGTGCGGGACTGGTGCGGACCCGCCTCCTCACGTCTGTGGAAGAGGGTTCAGCCCTGGGCGCCGTGGTGGTTGGGGTGGTGCCACTACGTGGTCACGCGTCGTCGGTTTCCACCGGCCATGCCCAGCGACTGGCAGCCCTTGGCCGCCTTCGCGAAGCGCCCGGTGTCTGCCGCCGCGGCCATCACGTCGTCCCCGACCAAGCAAGACACAGAATCCGTATGACGGAAGCGGGCGTGGATGTGTGCAGCAATGCGCTCCTCCACGACCCGCTCTTTTTAATACAATATATTGAAAACCAGCCCCCAGTGTGCTATGATGATTTTGCTTTCAAAAGGGCCAGTAGCTCAATGGTTAGAGCATTCGGCTTATATCCGAACGGTTGTAGGTTCGAGTCCTACCTGGCCCACACTTAGTCCGCGAGAAGCTTCTTAATATTGTTCACGACAAGATCGCGTACTTCATGCAAAGGTTTGCCCATAAATTCTAAGCGAACCTGATTTTTGGTGCCTTGCGGGGCAAATGGTTTTGTTAAAAGTTTTGCATCGAATTGTTTTTCAGAACTCACAAGTGCACACACGCGGCCGTCGTTCCCCGGACACTCATAAAATACGGCTGATACTTTTGCTTCAGGTGTATTTGAAATAAGATCATCAATAATAGCGGGCAAATGTTCTTCCGCAGTGCCGGAATGCGTAAAATCATCGCGTGTTACAGATGTCCACACCAAACCCAAGGCCGCGTCATTTTCAAGATGCGCCAAGGCACGCCCCCACAATTTTAAGGTTGGCAGCGAGCGCGTGCGGTACAATTGTTCAACGATATCTTCACGCTTGGCGCCCATTTCAACCAGACGCGCGGCAACAGATAAGGTATGCGGTGAAACATGAGGGGTCTTAAAACTTTTTGTTTCCGCTACAATGCCCGTGAGCAAACAGGTTGCAATATCTTTATTAAACGCATGTTCATCCAGTTCTTGAATCATGTGGTAGAGCACTTCAGCGGAGGATGTTGCGGTGAGTTCGATCAAGTTAATATGTCCAAAATGTTCGTTGCTCGGGTCGTTGTCAATGCTGATAACCGGCGTATCAAAAAAGAGTTCACTATTTTGTGTGTAGATTTCGCCTAGTGACTGCAGGTCCGGTGTATCAATGACAAAAATGAGATCATAGCGATACGGAATATGCGTAAACGTAAAATCATCTTGCTGGAAGGTGCCCTTTTGGGGCGAAATAAAAATAGAGAGTTCGCCGTTTTTTATGTCATAGGCGAGCTGGTCAATGCCTGTTTCTTTGACGTTGGCTTTGATGATGTAGTTATGGAGGTTGTTGATGGATCCTTTGACACTGTCAGTTTTGGGGATAAAGGCAAGGTGAGTGGGGCACTTAAAATGTGTGCTTACTACATCAGCGTGTTCGCCTTTTTCTTCCAAAAATAATTTGAGTGCCATGCTTGTGCCAAGAGAATCACCACCGCCATCCGGGCGAAAACAAATCAAGACGTGATGAGACGCCTCAATAAGATGTTTAACTTGTTGGGGTAGCGTAAACGACATGGATATGGTATATCAAAAAATCTTCTTTTTAAGGATTTCTGATCTTACCATAGGTCCAGAATGATGTCAACAGATGTTTAGGATAACCCCAATTTACCCTATCATCATGGAAACGGCTGGTTTTAGTGTAGCGAAGTGGTGTATTTCCAAGAGTAGAGCAAAATCAGATGCCAGAAGTATTCCAAGGTTACTTTTCCATTCAATTTACTTTTACCATAGTTACGATTGTGGAATAGGTATGGAATTTCAGTGAGTGTTTTGAAATGGCCTTTAACTAAGATTTCAAGCAAAATTTTATAGCCCACTGGTTTCAATTTTACCGTTTCTATAACGGAACGTCGCATAAAAAAGAAGCCACTCATCGGGTCCGTGCATGAGCGCGCAAGCGGTTGCGCCACGGCGGTTGCCATGTCGGAAAACAATTTGCGATGCCACGGCCATTCCTCAACCCCGCCGCCCGGCAAATGGCGGCTCGCCACAACCAGCTCGTGCGATGCAAGTGCCTCCACGAGAGAGGGTATGAGTTCGGGCGGATGGGAAAGGTCTGCATCCATAACACCGAGCATGGTGCCGTGGGCTGCGTTCAATCCGGTCACGACGGCTGTGGCAAGCCCGCGCGTGGTGCGTTCAATGAGCCGCACGGGGAGTTGTTGTTTCGTGAGTCGTTTAATAGTTTCACGGGTGCCATCTGTTGAGCCGTCATCAACAAAAATAAGTTCGCTTTCCATGCCGCGCTCATTGAGTGTAGTTGCAACAACAAGGAGGCGGTCATAGAGGATGGGCAGTGCTGCGCGCTCATTGAGGGTTGGTATGATGAGGGAAAGCAAGGGGCGGGCGTTATGCATATGTTTTTAACGCTCTTCAAACGGCGCCATCTCCTGCGCTTGACGTACTTTGACTATGGTGTTTGATGGTACAAAGCCGCGCACGAGCGCCAGGGGATAGGTAAAAACATTTTTTCCCACAAAGGTCCCAGGTTGTGTTACGCTGTTGCAACCTAATGATGCATTGTCCCCAATGATGGCACCAAGTTTGGTAAGGCCTGTTTTTACTCCGTCAATTTCAATTTCTTTAAACGTAACTTTGAGGTTTGACAATTTTGTTCCGGCTCCTAAGTTGACTTTATTGCCCAAGAGTGAGTGTCCCACAAATGCAAAGTGCGGTGCGCGCGCATCGTTTAAAAAAACAGCATTGCCCACTTCAGACGCGTGGCCGATGACGACATGATTACCGGTGAGGGTGTTGGCGCCCACATACGCCCCATGTCTTATTTCACAATTCTCACCAATGATAGCCGGTCCGTGCACCCATGCGCCCGGTTGTACTACGGTTCCTTTTCCAATGTATACATGGGAGCCAACATGAGCGCCCTCCATAATCGTACCATGAATTTCAGAACATACGTTGGCTGTGATGTAGTCAGCGAGTTTTTTTAGAAAATCAAATACGTATTCAGAGCCGTCAAATAATTCCTTATGTTTGAATGAGGAAAGATCAACATAGTAGGAGAGGTTTTTTAATTCCATACTTTAAGAAAATCTTTAATAATAGTCTGATTGCTATCAAAAGCGATCTCACTCGGAATTTCTTGTTTTGAAAACCACCGGCTTTCACACACGTCATCATAGGCCCCCAGGTTAGCCGTAGGGCTTTCTGCTACGTATACAATGCTTATAATATCAAACGGTTCAGTGTCTGAAGGATAGGTGCCGGTGTAGATACCAAATTGTTTTATGATTTTTATATCCAGTCCGGTTTCTTCTTTAAGTTCACGCAGCGCACCTACGTCCGGGGTTTCATTGCGGTGCAAAAAACCACCGGGTAAGTCCCACCAATTTTTGAACGGTTCACGCGCCCTTTTGGTGAGGAGTAATTTGTTGTTGTGGAGTACCAATGCTGTGGCAGTAGGGCGGGGATTGCGGTAATTGACAAATGAACAACGCGTGCACCCCAAATTACCCTCTTTGTTTTCCGCGAGTTCTGCACTGCACAGTGAACAGAAACGATAGATCATATGCGTTTACCCATAAGTTGCTGCAAGCGATAACCACTGATAATAAAATGGTAACGCATAAAACGCCACACATGTGCGGGTGGCAGAGATTCTTTAAAACCATGCCGTGCGTAGACCGCAATTGACCGAGCAAGTATGTGAAACGCGCGCATAAAGTTGAGTATAACCGCGCGCATCATTTCTCCTCGTATCAGCGATGTTTTTTTTGTTAGTATCTTTTTTTTTGAAAGTGACAAATAGAACGCGTCTTTTTTGAGTGCTTTACGGTAGGGTTGTATATCATTGAAAAAGTCGTTTTTAAACGTTACCACGCGCACCGTTTCAGGTAGGTAAAATTTTTCATGGACGGTTTTGCCTTCTTTGAGATAAATACCGCTGCGTTTGTTGTAGAGACGCATGTCCGCGCGCGGCATATTGAAACTGTAGCGAATTTGTTTGTTTCCTAGGAGCATAACGTAGGGGAATGCGTAGGCGGTCATCGTATCATTGTGCATAACGGCCTGTTCTATTTCATGTTTGAGTGCTTCTGAAATATATTCGTCAGAATCCAGAATAAGAATCCAATCGCGCTGTGCGCGTTTGTAGGCCGCAGCGCGTACAGCACTGAAGTCGGTTATTGTAACATTGGGTTCATCGGTCTCAACCTGTTTGTACACAGGGACACCATAGCGTTTGGCAATGTCATGGGTACCATCTGTGCTGTTTCCATCAACCAAAAAAATATCGTCAAAATTTTTAACGCTTTCAAGGCAGCGCACAAGTGTTTTTTCAGAATTGAGCGTGAGAATGGGGACTGAACAGGGGATCATAGGATATTAAAAACGTTCTACGATAGTTCCTTCTTCATTCACGCGGCCGTGCACGCGCGCTGGGCTGCCATACACAAGCGCATAGTCAGGCACGTCTTTGGTTACCAGCGACCCTGCGCCTACAAGCGCAAAAGTGCCAATGGTAACATCCGGTAAAATAATGGAACCGGCGCCAATGGAAGCCCCGCGTTTAAAATGAATTTTTCCCACGACCCAGTCGTCTCCTGATTTGAGCGATCCGTCTTTATTAATGGCGCGAGGGAGTTTATCATTGGTGGTCGTAACGTGTGGCCCTATAAAAATTCCGTCTTCAAGCGTGGTGCCGTGGTAGAGGGAACAATTGTTTTCTATTTTGCAGTTATCGCCGATCTGCACGCCTTCATCAACGTATACGTTTTTTCCGAGGATACAGTTTTTTCCGAGGTGTGCTCTTTCACGAATCTGCACACTGTTCCACAGTTTGCAGCCATCACCAATAACAGCGTCCTTTGAAATGTCAGTCGTCGGATGAGCAAAATAATTATTCATAGAGGGCAATTTTTAGCGCGTCAACGGCATACTGGGCATCATGTTGCGTGCCGTTGCGTACGAGGTTAATAAAATAGCGTAGCTCTTCTTTGAGTGGTTCTGCGCGTTCCACAACCACTTCTTTTTTTAGCGGTTGGGCGAACATAAGAACAAAATCAGAAAAACTCTCCGGGTTTGCGGGGAGGCGTTCATACGTACTCTTATAGTATTCAATACTTTGGGTAATATAGTCAAGTTCAATATATCCCTCGGTCCCTGTAATATTCAATTTACGAATTTTAAGAGGTGTTATCCAGTTGGTTTGTATATAGGCGGTCACCATATTGTCGTAACGCAAAAAGAAATCAACTAAGTCGGCGTGGTTGCGATTATTGGTTTTGCGTTTGTGTATCACCACGTCTTGGGGGGTTGTCTTGAGCAGATAATTAATGATGTCAATATCATGTACGGCCAAGTCAACCGCAATATCAACATCATTGATGCGTGGTGGAAAAGGGCCAACACGACGTGCCATGATATTGGTTATTTTTCCGAGTTCTCCGGCGTCAATAATTTTTTTTGCTTGTTGAACAGCCGGGTTAAAACGTTCACTGTGTCCTACCATGAATATGACATTTTTTTCACGCGCGCGATTGAGAAGTTCTGCGCCTTGTTCAACCGTTGCCGCGATTGGTTTTTCCATGAGCATATGAAACCCCATGTTAAGACAATGCAAACCAACGGTATGATGGGTACTGGTGGGAGTGCAGACCGATACGGCATCGACGGCATTGGCCGGCAGCTCATTTAAAGTTGGATAAAAGTGGACGCCATACAGCTCTGCCAAAGCACGTCCGGCCTGTTCATGTGTATCAACAATCGCAACCAATTCCGCTTCGGGCAGTTCATGATAAATACGCGCGTGATTTTTTCCCATGACTCCGGCGCCCAGTACGGCGACGCGTAGCTTATCTGGCATAGGCCTGTATGGTTTTAATGATGTAATCAATGTTGTCCTGTGTAACACCCGGATGCACCGGCAGCGCCAATACTTCCTGCGCCATACGTTCCGCCACCGGAAAATCACCGGGCTTAAAGCCCAGGCGCATAAAGTGCGGATGCAGATGCAATGGTTTGGGGTAATACACGCCGCAACCAATCTCTTTTGATTTGAGATGATTGGCAAGCGCATCGCGTGTTACAGGACACGCCGGCGTTATGCGAATAGTATACTGATGGAATACGTGCGTGTTGTTTTCTCTTACCGTTGGCGTGATAATGCCGGGCAGTGATGAGAGCCCTTCATTGAGACGCTGTGCGTTTGCTCGGCGTTTTTCATTGAGCGAGTCGGCTTTTTTAAGTTGTACAAGCGCAATAGCAGCAGCCAAGTCAGTCATACGATAATTGTAGCCCAGATCACCATATTCATACCGTTTGTTTTCATCTTGTCCATGGTGGCGGAAACGTTTTGCGCGTTCTGCGGCTTCTTTATTGTCGGTTACCAACATACCACCCTCGCCGCACATGATATTTTTGGTGGCGTACAGTGAAAACACACCCACATCTCCGAGTGCTCCTGTTTTTTTGTTTTTGTATGTTGCACCAATGGCCTGACACGCATCTTCAACAATAACAGCGTCGTGTTGTTTGGCAAGCGCATTTATTTCTTGCACACGATAGGGCTGACCATATAAATCAACCGGCAGTATGGCTTTGGTGCGTGGTGTTATTTTTTGTGCCACTGATAGTGGGTCAAGGTTAAAGTCATCTTCTGTAATATCGGCAAACACCAAACGTGCTTGTTGCATAAGTATGGCATTAGCCGTGGCTACAAACGTGAATGGTGTGGTAATGACTTCATCACCTTCCTGTATATCAAGTGCGTAGAGCGCCGTGTGTAATGCTGCTGTGCCATTCACTATGGCAACTGCGTATGAGGTGCCACAAAAACGTGCGAATGTTTCTTCAAGCGCTTTGACGCGTGGGCCTTGTGCCAGCGCACCGGATGCAAGCACTTCTAAAACAGCATCACGTTCTTCTTCATTCATGCTAGGTTGTGCAATTGGTATCATACAGTGCGGTGGGGGTGGGATTCGAACCCACGGATCCTTGCGGACCTCCTGTTTTCAAGACAGGTCGATTAAACCGCTCTCGCACCCCACCGTTTAGTTTTTCGCGGAGATGGAGGAATTCTGCTTCGTTCGTTCGCGGAGAGGGAGGGATTCGAACCCTCGATCCGGTTTCCCAGATGCAGGTTTAGCAAACCTGTGCCTTCAGCCGACTCGGCCACCTCTCCATACAGGGACAAGCCCCTATGGATACTGCAAAGTTTAAATGAAAAAACTCCCACTGTCAATTGCAGCCCGGAACTCAAAACGCTTTACGTATGGAAAGCTTTGCTTTATAATTATAGCATATGCCACGTGCAACCATGATACCCTCAAAATCAAAAGTAGTCGTTAACCAAAAAAAGAGTCCTAAATCAAGCAAAAAGGATGTGGTTGATGTCATTTTAAAGCAGTTGGGCGCTGACGGTTACTATCATATAGAGGCAAAGGGCCTGGGGACCGGCAAAGTGCAAGGTGCTCCCCAGGCGGAAGGACAGCTTGCTGTGGACGTTGCCGCCACGCATGATGATATCATTGTGCTCGCCACCATTGCCGGTGTTAAGCCCGATGATATTGAAATTGCTGTTTCATCCGACATGCTCACCATACGCGGCACGCGTGAGCGCGGCATTGAAATGCAAGAGGAAACTTTTTACCTTTCAGAATGTTATTGGGGCGCGTTTAGCAGAACATTGATTTTGCCCCATGCGGTAAAGCCGGAAGCAACGCGCGCGGTTTTTAAAAATGGTGTATTGATTGTTACTATGCCCAAGGAGCGGCAAGGTGCATCAATACCTATTATTGTGGTTGAAGAGGATTAATTATGTCAGAAATTGAGGCGCCGCACAGCGCACAAAAAACCAGCACACGCCGGGCGTTTTCTTGGCGCATAAAAACAATTATAAGTGTTGTCATTTTTGGTTGTGTTTTTGTTGGCGCTTATTTTGTTGTGTTTGAAGTTATCTATCAGGATATGGTGTACCCCGGAGTGAACATCGGCGCGTATTCGTTTGGTGAGTTAGATGGGCGTAGCGTGCGCAACATGTTGAGTGAGGTGCAATTTCAATTTGAAGATAGAGGATTGCGTTTTTATTTTAAAGATGCGCAAGGTTTTTCACATACTGCCGATCTTGTGCCGGTTATTACCACGGGGGATTCGGGCAATTCAGTGGAAGTGTTACGTATTAATCCTGACGCAACGTACGCCGCATTGTTCCGTGTCGGCCGTGAGGGGCCGTTTGTGCGGCGTTTCATTGAACGTTTGCGTGCATTAACAGTGGGGCACGAGGTGAAAGCGGCTTTAGATGTTGATGAAACACGTTTGGCTGACATGATATCCGCGGCCGTTGCACCCTATACGCAAGAGTCCCGCAATGCTTCTATAGTTTTTGGCGCGTCTCTTGATACTAATGCTGCGTTGATATTGCCTGAACAAGCAGGTTCTGTGCTTGATGTTGATACAGCAATGCGCACTCTTCTTGAACAAACTGTCTCTTTTTCTTTTGAACCCGTCGGTATTGTGCGTATCAATAGCCAGCCAGATATTACCGAGCGTGACGCACAAACAGTTTTCAGTACATGGAGTTCTGTTACTGTAGGAGATATTGAGCTTGCATATGTGCAACCGGGCGGTGTTACTACAACATGGCAGCTTCCTCCTTTAATGTATACTCCGTGGCTTGAGTTTCAACGCACTGCCGCAGGTGATGTCGTATTTGGTTTTAAGCAGGATGATGTCAATAACTACATTGATGACACTCTCCGTCCAATTATTGATGTGCCAGTGCAAGATGCAAAGTTCGCTTTAGAAGGTGACGGTCGTGTGAAAGAGTTTGTCGCCAGCAGAGAAGGGGTTAGTGTTTTAGAACAGGCAACGTATGATGCGCTTAATAACGCGCTTGTTGAACGATTACGCGGCGCCAGCACAACTCCAATTGTTGTACTGACGGAAATAACACAGCCGCGCGTCAAAACCGCGGATGTCAACAATCTGGGTATTTCAGAAGTCGTTGGCGTGGGTGTTTCAAATTATCGCGGCAGTCCGCCCAATCGCATTAAAAATATTCGTCACGCGGTTAAAAAATTGAACGGCGTGCTTATTGCTCCTGGTGAAATATTTTCATTACTGCAGGCACTTGCGCCGTTTACTGCTGAAGACGGTTATCTGCCAGAACTTGTCATTAAGGGGGATGAAATTAAACCTGAAATTGCGGGTGGGCTTTGCCAAATTGGTACAACGATTTTCAGAGCAACCATGAATGCTGGCACGGAAATTGTTGAGCGGCGTAATCACAGTTTGGTTGTGACGTATTACAATGATCCGTCAAATGGTAAACCAGGGACTGATGCTACCATTTATGAACCGTCGCCTGATTTTAAATTTAAAAATGATTATGAGTCGTATTTGTTGCTCACTACGGAGATGGATGAAATAACAAATGAGTTGAAGTTCACCTTGTGGGGCACCAAAGACGGACGCGTTGGTTCATACGCACCGCCGGTGGTGTCTAAGTGGTATCCGGCAGGGGAGAAGCGCGAGATAAAGACCACTAAGATTGAGCCAGGCAAAATAGAATGTCAGAGCGCGCATCCGGGCGCAGACGCTTCATTTGTGTATTCTGTTGCGATGTCCAGCGGCACGGTTAAACAGCGTACGTTTGAAAGTCACTACCGGCCGTTACCTGAGATTTGTTTAGTTGGGGTGTCAGAAGCAGAATTGGCGGCAGAACAAGGGATTATTGAAATTATGCACGATGGTGTTTCAGTACCGGTGCTTGATACTTTTTCACAAGAGGCAGATGAGTAATCACAGTTGATTTTTAGATAGTTTAATAATTTCGTTTCTGAGTTGCAGTTTGAGGTTATTCAGCTCGTCATCTGTAGGTTTGTATTTGTCGGCATAACGGATGTTTTTATCAATACACCACACTGCCCTATCGCAAACCCATCATAAATACATGAATTTTTCAGCTCAACACAGCCAAAAACACAGTTTTTCCACAGTTTATCCCTTGACAAAGGTTCCATACTCTGGTATAGTATTTAGTTGCCACCTGAAAAGGAGCATCATGAAACAGTTACGTAGTATTACACATGACCCCAGATTCCGCGCCCGATGATATACATGCTCGGCAGATAAACGGAATACCAAATAATAAAAGTCATTGTGAATGTAAGCTGCGTGCTCGCGAGTTCATTACAAACAAAACCTCATGCTACAGTTGAACGGCGTTCTTTCTTATAAGAGGGGCGTAATCCCCGAATGACCGTTCACTTCCGTATCCACGACAAGCATGGGGTCTTCTCATAGGGCAGTACAGGCCTTGTGCTCGTCTTCTCCTATGAGAAGACTTCTTGGATACGGTTAGAGTGGTTATTACAAACCAAAAACTAAAAATAAATCCCCCGACTTAGTCGGGGGATTTATTTTTGTTCAACTTCTTCAACAAAGACAATGTACGCGCTATCTTTTTCTTTTGGCCGGGTATCTTTGTAGACACGGATTTCAACGGGCTCGTATGAGTCATGATTTTTTTTCCATGAACATTTTTTTTCTTTTCCATTGTGTGAAAGTTCTTCAAGCGTATGTTTACATGCTTCTTGGCTCATGTTGAGAGCTGCGGCAAGCGTCGTGGACGGTTTAAAGGTAAAATGTTTTTTTGCGTATGCATTGCCACCCAGCATGTGCAGTGTTTCATCTACAATGAGCACGGCAATAGGCATATTATTTACAATCCGCTCTTGGTAGGTGCTGTCCATCTCACCACGCGCGTGTGGGCGGTATAACATAACGCGCGCGTTTGATGAAGACAGCGCCGTGAACAAAAATAAAAGCGCGTAGAGAATACCAAAAATAATCACGACGGCATCTGATTGGAAATGCGCGGAGGCGACGGTGCCGGGGAATAGTGTAAACAGAGGGAGTATTGCGTTGGTGGTTGCATTAAAGATAATAACAAGCCCGGCAAAGGCGAGCACGGTTTGGCAGAGTGCAGCAACATAACTGTAGAGTTGAGCGGATACCATCACAATCATAAGATAAAGCGGTATGAAGGGACTTCCCAACGCACCGGTGAACCATACAAGTAATGTGGTGAGTATATTGAGTAAAAAAAATGAGATGAGTGGCACAAGAGGGATGCGCTCTTTTTTTCCCACAAGCGAGAGATAACTTACCGCCATGATTCCACCCATGGCCACGAGTGTCATTTGTGGCCATAAGACCCCAACTGTCGTTTGTAAGCCCAGTACGTGCAGTATAATAAAAAACAGCACCGCTGCGAGAATAATGATGCCGTGTACGATCTTCAATCGTTTTAAAATGTGTTCATTCTGTAGATAACTCAGCAATGCCATATAGAGAAGTATATCATAAAAATAGTGCTTGTGGTATATTATTAGCGACGCAGGCGAGAGAAATGGGATAGCGCAGCTATTCCATTTCCGAGCCAAGGAGCTACTATATGCAAAGCATATAACTTTCGCCGCTCGCCCATAGAAAAACTTGTTTTTCTATGGTGCTCGCTTTGCTCAAGTTATAGGTCAATACCGCGTGGTCTTGCCACGCACTACAGTGAGCGAAGCGAATACCACTATTACCATGCGCTCTTGGCGTGGGGACCTATATTTTGTATACAACATACATTGAACCAATCCACACAAGCGGTGTCATAATGTGCCATGGTGTGTCAATCCACCCAAACTCCATCATGGCCCAGATTAAAAACGCGGTAAGGCCACTGGCAATAAGCACTTTGCGGGCCCCTATTTTACTTTGACGATGGAATTGTTCAAAATGTTCAGTGAGTCGACTGTGGGTTGGGTGAACGCCTTGGGGCGGTATTGGTTTTGGCGGACCTCCGGGTGTGGGCACCGGTGCGGTTGGAGGTATGGCGTTTTGGGGCATAAAAATGGTTAAAAATGAGGCGTTGCGGCCACGGTTTGGCTTCCGCCGGACGGTCGTGGCCCGACCGTTGCGCCATGCCGTCTATCCAGTGTTCTAAAACTGGCGGTTTCTTCCGCAAAAAACAGCTTCACAATACCGGTGGGGCCATTACGATGTTTAGCTATGTGAATTTCCGCTATCATACGTTCATCCGGCGGAATGTCTTCCATCCGATAGTTGCGATCCGCAGCTTTGCGGTAAATAAACATGACCACATCAGCGTCTTGTTCAATGCTGCCGCTATCACGCAGGTGCGCCAATTTTGGAATGGCGGGCTTGCTCTGTTCAACCGCGCGTGATAACTGTGAAAGAGCTAAAACCGGCACATTAAGTTCACGTGCAATACCTTTTAAGGCGCGTGTGATTGCCGCAATTTCCAAGACACGGTTTTCAATTTGCGTTTTTGATTCCATGAGTTGCAAATAGTCAACCACAATAAGCCCAAGCCCGTGTTCTGACATCATGCGCCGCGCTTTTGTACGGATTTGACTCACACTCACGTTGGCCGAATCGTCAATAAACAACGGCGCTTCAGACAACACGCCCATGGCCTGGCCAATGCGCGGAAAATCATCGTGATCCGGGCTGTCAGACAAGCGGCCGGTGCGCAATTTCCACAAGTCAACTCTTGCTTCAGCGCAAATAAAACGGTCAACCAGTTGTTCTTTGCTCATTTCCAAGCTGAAAATTCCAACAGGGATTTTTTCCTTGGCCGCCACATGTCGTGCAATATCAAGAGCCAATGACGTTTTACCCACTGATGGCCGGGCCGCTAAAATAACCAAGTCCGATTTTTGAAGACCGGCAAGCAAGGCGTCAAGTCCAGGAAAGCCCGTGGATATGCCACGCAGTTTGCCGCGCTCGCGGTGTAGTTCATCAATACGGTCAAACGCTTCAGCCAAAATACTGCGGATGGGAATAAATGTTTGCTTAAGATAACGTTCTGAAACGCCAAACAGATGTTTATGTGCTTCATCTAAAACTTGTTCAAGATCAATTGCTTCTTCATAACCCAGTTTATCAATGGAACGCGCAGCATCAAGTAAACGGCGCAAAGTTGCTTTTTTATGAAGCGTTTCAGCATAGTGTGGCGCGTGCGTGGTGGTGGTAACGCTGTTAGCAAGTTCCGCCAAGTACGCATTGCCGCCTATTTTTTCCAGTTCCCCTCTTTCTTCAAGGCGCGTACCAACCGTGAGCATGTCAATGGGCTCACTTTTGTTGTAGAGTTCAAGACACGTTTCATAAATGGAACGATGTGCTTGTCTGTAAAAATCTTGGCTTTCAAGATGATCGGCAATAGCGAGCATGGTATTTTGATCAACCAAAATACAACCAAGCACAGACATCTCTGTTTCAATACTTTGTGGTGGTATGCGATTGTGGGGCTCTTGTTGGTGTTCTTCTGTTGGCATAGTGTATACGTATAGTACAGCACAACCTTGCTTGTTTCAAGGATGCAAAGGGTTTGCACGGGGACAATATGATGATAGAATGTGGACAAGGGGGACACCTATATGGCAAAAGCCCATATAATCTGCGTTCGCTCAAAGAATTGAGCTTGAGAGCTCAATTCTTACTCGCTCACTTGATTATGAAAATAGGAGTTATTTCCGGTTTATATCCGCCCTATACGCGTGGAGGCGCTGAATGGGTAGCAGCTGATGAGGCCAGGAGCTTAAAAGACGCGGGTGCGGATGTTTTTGTAATTACCACAGAGCCCTGGCAGGGGTGGGGCAGCTTTAGGCCGCGCATGACCGAGGAGGAGGGGGTACGCGTGTACCGTTTTTTTTCTTTAAATATTTTTTCTTACTATCGTATAGGTCAGCATGTATTTTTATGGCGGGCGTTGTGGCATCTGCGCGATATGTTTAATCTGTCTGCAGCACGCGTGGTCAAAAAAATCGTACAAGCGGAACAACCAGACGTTGTGATAACACACAACTTGAAAGGTTTTGGTTTTTTGGTGCCACATGCATTACACGCGTTGAGTGTGAAGCACATCCATACTTTGCATGATGTGCACTTAGTGGTGCCAAGTGGTTTGCTGACAGTGGGCGGCACTGAAGGACGGCTGGCACGTTTATATACGCGCGTCACGCGAAAACTTTTTGGTTCTCCCGCCGTGGTACGTGCACCGTCAGAGTGGTTATTACGATTTTACGGTGATCGCGGATTTTTTCCAAACTCTCAAAAGCAGGTAACACGGCCTGCAGAGGCGCACGCGGTCGGCGCTGCGCAGGGGCATAAAGAAAGAGGCGATTGTTTGAATGTTTTATTTGTTGGCCAACTTCAAAAACACAAAGGGATATTGTTTTTAATGAATGTATGGAAAGAGCTTATCAGCGAGCATGGTGAAAAACGTTTGCATCTGGCTATTGCCGGTGATGGATTGCTCGCAAATCAAATGGCTGTACAGTGGGAAGGGTATACATCAGTGGAACTGCATGGGTATACCACGCGCGACCGTTTGTCTCGATTATACAAGCAGGCCGATGTGGTGGTGGTACCGTCACTCGTATATGAAAATGCGCCTACTGTTATTTTTGAAGCACACAGCTATGGCGTGCCGGTGATTGCAACGCGTGCCGGTGGTATTCCGGAGATTGTTAACGAGCATGATGTGTTGGTTGAAGCAGGGGATAAGGATGGGCTGAAGGCGGCGATTGAGGATTTTTTGGGATAATATTGTTATCGTTCAAACACAAAAACCTCATTCTTTCCACCATCTACCACAAAACTCTCATCAGCAATGCGCGCGGCCGCAGCACGCAGGTCGCCGGCGCGCCACCAGTAATCAGACACTACAAAATACAAACGGTCAATCTTCATAAAATTTATGGCTGCCTGTACGGTATCACGCGATGGAACGTCATTAACCATGCTTAAATAGTATGAATATAACTGCCCGCCGGTGGGAATGGGGTAAAAATATGATTGCCCTTCTGATGTTTCAAAATAGGTTGTAACATTCGGCGCACGAAATCCATGTATATCAAGCGCTGCCGCAGACACTTGTTGATTGGCAAGCACGGCATAAGGAATTTCACTGGCATTTTGGGCAATAGCTTGCACCGTTGCAACATCAGCAGAGCGTGTTGCGTATGCATGCGTTGAAACAGCACGGTCAACACGCGGGTAGGCAAGGTACGCAACAGACAGCGCAAAGAGTGCAGAAAGCGTTACAAAGAATAGCTTGCATGTTAAAAATTGTTGCCGCGTTATCTCAAAAATTTTTACAAACGTTGCAGCAAAAAACGGCAATAAGGACAGTGTTGCAAGTATAAACAGTCGTCCCGCATAATCAAATTGTTCATATTCAATAACAAGTGGGTGGCGATTAAATAAAAAGAGCAGCACGCCGCTTGCGAGCATCAACATCGCAAACAGTCCATGGATATTGTGGCGGCGATAAGTACGCCAACCAACAAACACGCAAGCAAAAAACACAGGCCACAGGACGAGTTGCACACCGTACACAGCATTAAACGTAAAAGAAAAATAATTGTGCAAGAATCGTGAGATATCAGTCACAAAAGATATATCTGCTGCACGACGCAAAAGTTCTTCTGCACCGGGAAATGCGCCAACCGCCCTATATTCATTAAATAAAAAAGCAGCAGGCAGCGCTAGTGTCGTACCAAGAGAAAACAAAATCGTAAGTATTTTTTTAGTATTTGTTTTTAAATTGACGCGCGCAACAGAGAACAAAGCCAAAAGCCCAAAAGCCGGTATGCCGGTTAAAGGGTGAACAAAAAATGCGGCAAGTGCAAGCAGCCCGCACAACACGACATCAGACAAGCACATACGTGAATCATCAAACGTAAATAAAAGCACTGCCAGAAACAAAAAGAATAGATAGGAAAGCGCTTGCGGCGTGGTAAGAATAAAGAGCCCCACTAAAGGCGTAAATAAGAGTGCCATACTTGCTGAAGCGCGCCTAAAGCGCCAGAAAAAAATAAACGGTATAAACAAAGCGGCCAGTAAGGGCACCAAAAAAGAATCAATCGTGCCAATCAATGCAAATCCGGAACCGTCAAATAGTTTTTGCGCGATAACCACGAGCGCGTACTGCCCGCTGTAATAAAGATGCAAAGGAGAAATTGAACCTTCAAGCGCAATATTTTTTTCAGCAGCTTGGTGCACATGCGGATCATACCCAAGACCATAAGGAAATATAAGCAGAGCAACACCAAAAACCACAAAGAGCACGGCACTCAATGCAAGGGGGTGCAGTGCTTTGCGTACAACTAAACCCATGGTCAGCCCAAGCGTCAAAAACAGGCCAAAATAAAATTTTGGTCCTACGGCAGTCCATGGTGTTCGCACGGCGGCATCGCCGGCATGACGCACAAGATAATAGATAAGAATGGCACAAAAAATTACAAGTATACTATTAAGCAGTACAAAAAAAGGTCTGCCCGTATGGCTTTCGGTCTGACTCGTATCAGGGGGAAAATAATGTTCAAAGCATACCAATCCGCCAACACTCAACAATAAAACCGCGGCCACGCTGCCAAGGGTTAGTCCATTGAACAGATAAAAAATCGCGCCAAGCACGGTTGTGCACAAAATTAGTAGAAAAAATGCCCGCAACATGCTATAGTAATACATAGGTATCTCAATTGTACAGCCATTGTATGACAGAAGCAAACAGGGGTGGGCAACCCCATGTTTTTTCGCATGACCGCATTGTGGAAAAAATATTTTTGTGGGCGGTGCCCCGGTGGGTTCTGCCAAACCATTTTACTTTGGCGCGCATTGTGCTGACGCCTGTTGTTTTTTTTCTTATTTTGTATGAAGAATATCAAGTGGGGATTCCGCTTTTTTTATTGACCGCATTTACAGATGTTATTGACGGTTCGCTTGCCCGTACGCGCAATCAAATCACAGAGTGGGGGAAAATGTTTGACCCGGTTGCGGATAAATTGCTTATTGGTTCCCTTGTTATCATTCTTGCATTTAAATATTTATCGTTCTGGCTTGTCATTGCGATTTTAGGTTTGGAAATTGCATTTATTGTTGCCGGATTTTTGCAGTGGCGCAGATTTCATAAAATTCGCGGGGCAAACTTGTGGGGGAAAATTAAAATGCTCTCACAGTGTATTGCCGTATTTTTGGTATTGATTGCGCTTGTGTTTGAAATGCCGCTTTTTTTGGCAGCGGCGCAATGGATTTTTGGTTTGGCCATTGGATTTGCGATTGTGAGTTTATTTAGCCATGGAATATAGTCATACACGGGTAGGATGGAAGATGTCTTCGCTCATGATAGTGGCGAGCGTGGGTTTTTTTTATGTGTATTCCTATTTAACTTTTCAAGCACCCGGTATTTTCAACTCACCTGACGAATCCATGAACGCACTCGCGGTAGAGCAACTGGCGCGTGGCTTCAAACTGGGCATCACGATTCCGGAATATTTGCGAGAGTATCAATTTATTGATCCGCGCGCCACCTTTCTCCGCGGCCCCGAGGTGGTCCAAAGCGGTTTTCTGGGTATGCCGCTCCTTTATGGCCTCATAGGGCGCGCGGTGCGGCAGGCGCACGCGGGGTGGTATCTCACGCCGTTGTTTGCGATACTCGGGGCCTGGGGCTTGTATTTTTTAACCAAAACAGCGTTCCACACGCGCATCGCTCTGTTTTCTTTTTTTGTTTATCTGGTAACACCGGCTGTGTGGTATTACGCAACACGCGGCATGTTTCACAATGTTTTGTTTACTGTATTTATTATCTGGGGTCTGTATTTTTTTATGCGCGGCGCGCAGGGCACCCACAGCGGGTTTGCACATCGCGTCTGTGTCTTATTATATTGTGCAGCAGCCGGCATCATACTGGGTTTGGGGCTTTGGGTACGCCCCAGTGAAGCCGTATGGTTAATTGTTGCCATAGCGGCCGTCTGGTTTGTCCTCCGTAGAAGTATAAAGCCGTGGCACGCTGCAGTAACACTGGTAATTATGGGAACACTCGGTGCGTTATATTTTGTGGCTCAGCGAGCACTCCTAGGTGCGTGGTTGCCAGGCGGTTATGGTGTGGAGGCGGCCGCAAACGGTCAAAACTTTTTGAAATTCCTCGTGCCATTTGGTTTTCATCCATCCGCTATCGTCTTTAATGTGTATCATTATTATGTCAGAATGTTTTGGTGGATTACGTTGCCTGCCCTATGCGGTTTAGCATTGGCCGTCGGCCGATGGAAACATGAAAACCACACACGCAAAGCATTTTTTTGGTTTACTCTTATAACCGGGCTTGGGCTTACGGTCATTATCTATGGTAACTGGATGACCTATGATAATCCAAACCCTGCAGTCGTGAGCATCACCAACGCTCATGTGCGTTATTGGCTGCCGTTATTTGTTTTATCCGTACCGTGGATGGTATTTTGCTTGGATACGTTAACACATTGGTTTGTGAGGCGTGCACACATCGTGGTTGCGGTTATCGCAGGCGCAATGATCATATTTTTTTCCGTCCTGATTGTGTGGCAAGGCCAGGATGGTTTGAGTGGCGTTCTGGCATCGCTTAAACAAGGCGAACATCTGCAAACAGTGCTGGAAGAGCGTGCAAAGCACGACGATTTGATTCTTGTGGACAGGGAAGATAAATTCATATTTCCTCAATTTTGGGTAAGTCGGCGATGGGATTATGATTCTATCCACAGGTTACTTGTGGAGGGACACGGAGTATGGTATGTTAATGATAACAACCAAAAGCGCTTTATAGAGGAGCAGGCAGAGCTTGCACAGTATGGCCTGCGCTTGGAAGAGAAATATTTTAGAGCGCCACATGTAGTATATAGTGTAGAGCAATGAAATGAATAATGATGCACATATACAGGCAGATTATCTGCCGCTTCTATGGGAATCAACCATTGCTTTTTTGTATAGTGAAGATTACGCCGAGCATCTGATTGAATTTTTGAAAGATAAAAAAATTTCAACCGTGCTTGACTGTGCGTGCGGTATTGGTTTTCCCTCAATTCAGGTGAGCAAAGCCGGTTTTGACGTTATCTGTTCAGACGGTTATGCGGACATGCTTGAACGTTTTCAAAAAAATTGTCAGGATGCCGGCGTCACCATACCGGTTAAACATTTAACTTGGAGTCAACTCTATACATTATATCGTACGTTTGATATTGTGTTATGCCGAGGCAATTCAATCATTTATGTTGATTCGTGGACGCATGTATTGGATCCGAGCATTGAGACGGTTTTAAATCATATTCGTTTTTCACTTCAAAAAATGTATTGCCTTCTGAATGAAGGCGGTTTTTTATACGTTGATATTTCAAGCTCCCGTGAATATGCTGCGGGGCCTCGCATCCATGAAGATTTTGGCGAACGTGTATTTGATGGTGAAAAAGTACATCTGACATGGGATATAACGCACGATTGGGATAAACGTGTCCGTGCGGTTAAGTCACTGCGGACCATTGACGGCATAGCCTACACCCATGAGTACTCTGGTTTTCTTCTCAAACATGAAGAGCTGGTGGAAATACTCACGGATGTGGGGTTTGAAAAGGTTGAAAAAATTGCGCTCCCGGGCGAGCGGTTGTATGATGTGTATATTGCGTATAAGTAGGCGTTTTTTGTGGTATGGGACTGTCGCCAAATGCCATTTCTACTACACATTCTAATTTTTGGTCATAATCGTTTCAGAATTTTTTGGCTTAACAAACAGTTATGAATACATGCGCTCAATGTACACAATTTTTTGAAATTACTGATGCGGATCGGGTTTTTTTCGCGCGTCTTGACGTGCCGGAACCCATGCTATGCCCGCCGTGCCGTTGGCAGCTACATTTGGCATTTCGCAATGAAAAAACGTTGTATATGAGGGTGTGTGAGCTGTGTAAGAAAAACACCCTTTCAATGTATGCGCCCGACGCGTCTTACCACGTTTATTGCGTCCGTTGCTGGAACAGTGACGGTTGGGAAGCACTTGAATATGGCAGGGATGTCCGTCCTACAGAACCGTTTTTTGAACACATGAACGCGCTCATGCACGTCGTGCCGCGCATGGCGTTGTTTCATGTGGGCGAAAATGAAAATTCACAGTATGCCAATTTTTTGCACAAAGCATTTTCCGCGTATCTTGCATTTTCATCTGTTGAAACGGAAAATATTTTTTACAGCCGCACGGTTGACCGTTCGCGCGACTGCGTTGATTGTTTGAATTGTCTTGATGCGGAGTTGTTGTATGAATGTATTAATTGTGAAAATTGTTATCAGAGCCAATATCTTGAACGATGCGTAAAAGTGCGCGAGTCAGCGCTGTGTGTTGATTGTCATGACTGTGCGTATTGTTTTGGTTGTGCCAATCTCCGTCATAAACAATATTATTGGTTTGACAAACAACTTTCAAAAGAGGAGTGGCAGAAAAAATGGCTAACATGGCAACAAGGCGACGCAATGGCGCGTGAACAACTTATACAAGAAGCGCGCGTACACCACAGCCGTGCCATTAAAAAATTTGCGAGTGTTGTGCGCTGCGAAGACAGCACCGGTGAATATCTCACGAACTGCAAAAATTGTGTTAATTGTTTTGATGGCCATGAATCAGAAAACTGTAAGGATAGCATACGATTACTGGGGGCAAAAGACGCACATTCGTTTTCCTATGGCGGGTTGGATTCAGAACTGTTGTACAACTCGCTTGCTTCAAATTACAGCCATAATATACGGTTTTCCATGTATAGTTCATCAAATCGCGATTGTGAGTATGTTGATAATTGTAAGCAATGCGCTGATTGTTTTGGGTGCACCGGATTAAGCCATAAGCAGTATTGCATTTTGAACAAACAATACAGCAAAGAAGAATTTCATCGTGTACGTGCAGAATTGGTGGCTGCAATGCGCGAGCGGGGAGAGTATGGACAATTTTTTCCAGCCGCGCTTTCGCCGTTTGGATATAATGAAACACTTGCGCATGAATATTATCCACTCACCAAAGAAGCGGCACTCCGGACGGGCTTCCACTGGAAAGATCAATTACCCGGTACGTATGGTAGCCAAACAAAATCATGGGACGATGTTTCTCCCAACATTAAAGATACAGATGAAAGCATTACGAAAGAAGTTTTCGCTTGTACCGAGTGCACAAAAAATTATAAAATTATCAAACAAGAATTGCTGTTTTATAAGCGGTTTTCTATTCCGCTTCCACGCCGCTGTTTTGAGTGTCGTTTAAAGGCGCGCATGTTCAGGCGCAATCCATTTCAGTTGTGGAAGCGGCAATGTGTTTGCGTTGAGGCATCCCATAGTAATCATGCGGCCGGTACGCAGTGTTCGCAGATTTTTGAAACCGCCTACTCACCGGATAGGCAAGAAAAGCTCTATTGCGAACAGTGCTTCCATGCCGTGGTTATCTGACTTGCTATATTTTTTGCATCTGTTACAATAGGAATATCTAATATTAACAAAGCAGTTATGAACATGAAAAAGATCCTTGTGATCGCAGTTATTGTAGTTATTGCCTTGTGGCTCTTTGATCGCCGCGGGCAAGAGCAGCCAGCGCCTGAAACACCTGCCACGCCAAACACGGTGGGGGAAGTAACGGGTGAAACGCCAACCAATGAACAACCGACTCCGGCAGAACCCGCAGAAGTAAAGCCAGTGGAAATCGTTCCGGTAGAACCGATAGAACCGGCAGCGGCAGAACCGGCAGAAGCGCCGGCTCCGGCAGCAATGGAAAACTCAATCAGCGCCACGGGTGCTTTGCCTCGCACGGCAGAAATAAAAAAAGCCAAGATTCATTATTTTACTAAGGGTAATTTAGAATTGTGCGCTCGTGATACCGTGGCGCTTGAACGTGCGTTGGATGAAAAATATGAGTTTGCAGCTGTCGCGACGCTTGTGGAATTAAGCAAGCCGCTCCCGCAGACATTTATTGACCAAGGATACGCTTCTGCTTTTGAACCGGGCACGCGTTTAATGAACGTGCGCGTTTCTAATGAGGGTACTGCCACCGCTGACTTTAATGAAAAACTCAACGTCAACGTAAGCAGGTGCGGCAAAGAACAGCGCCGTGCGCAAATTGTAAATACGCTTAAGGAATTTCCCGGCATTAAAAATGTTGTTGTGACGGTCGGGGAAGAAGTGTGGTGAAGAAGTGTGGTAAAATTATTACATATTTTTTTGGGTGGTATTACCATTCTCGTTTTGGGGTGGCTTTTTTGGTTGAATCTTGTGCCGGGTGGTGATGTCACGTATGTCCAAGATTTTAAGCATCGTAATCCTTTTATTTCCGACTTATGGCCACCCGAGGCACTTCAACCTGTTGAGAAAAATGGGCGTCCTTTTATAAAGGACGAAGTGACTTTTTTTATTCGTCCGCCGCGGGAGTTTGAGCGTGCACAGCTGCAAATGTACATGGAACATAGTGATAAGCTTAAACCCGAGTTTTTGATACAAACCGAGCCGGGCAAAGAAGCATGGCAGGCCATTTCTTGGCAGTCGATTTTGCCGGATAGCGGTGGGGCGTTACGTGTTTATCAAGCAACGTTTGTTTTAGACTCACAGTGGCGCAATCCTCAAAAAAGGTATACTATGAAAGTACGGGTACCGGGGCTTCAAAAAACCGGAACCGCAGCAAAAATGCAAAAAATGTCTGTACGTTTTGTAAGCCCACGCGTTACGTTGGGTGATTTTTGGGAATTGTTGAGAAGATGATTATGCTTGAACTCACGCGGATACGCTATAGTTCGGAACGTCCTCGCGTCGCTTCGCCCCCGACTAAGTCGGGTGCTCGCTTTGACTGCGGCATGTTCCTCGCTACAGCATATCCGCGTGAGTTCACAGAATAATTATGCTTAAAAATAAACAACAATCTGTGTGGGGGGTATTTGTGGTATGGGGATGTGTTTGGTTTGCGTTTGCCTGGATTTTGGAACACGTGCGCCAGGGGTTTGTGGTGAATTGGATTAATACTAAATGGTTGGTTGTTTTTGTGGTAATGAGTGGCGTAATTTATTTATTTACGTTGGTAAAACAAAAAAATGTATGAAATTAACTCCAGAGCAACTCGTAGCGGCACGGATGGCACGAGAGGCAAAAGAAGGTGGCGCAATTAAGAAAGAAGGAGAAACACCAGATAGAGTACCGGAAAGATTTGTTTCTCAAAAAGGGTTTGAGGTTACTTTTGATCAAAAACTAGTGGTTTATCAGATGGCATGGGGCGGGCATGCCGACATTGCCGTTCGTTTTATCATGCCTAATGGAACTATTAAAGAAGAAGTAAAATTTGGTTTGGGCAATCGGGCGGAGGCATTAAAAAAATTTGATGAATTGGTGAAGCAAGCCAAGGATTGGGATAAAATAGGAACATAACGTATTTGATTATGGACTGTATTTTTTGTAAAATTGCGGCTGGTGAAATTCCGGCATACAAAGTATATGAAAGTGAACAAGCGCTTGCGTTTTTAGATATTCATCCGTGCGCGCCCGGGCATACCGTGGTTATTCCAAAAAAACATTCTGAAACAGAATTAGATGCTGCTCCGGAAGTTGCTGTTGGTGTAATGCAGGCCGTGCAAAAAGCATCGGCTGTGCTTAAAGAAAAATTAGGGCCCGTAGGTTTTAACATTGGTTGGAACCACGGTCGTTTTGCCGGACAGGCCATTAATCATTGGCATGTGCATATTATTCCACGTAACACAGGTGACGGCGGCGGTTCTATGCATTCAATCGTTAAAGCAACCGGACTGACGGTTGAAGAAATCGCTAAAAAAGTTTGCTTGTGATTGGTTATGTCAAAAACAATTATTTGTAAAGACGTAAAAGGACAGAAGCATTCTATACCAGAACATGAAATGAAATTCAGACCTTCTGCGTATGGTTTGATCATCCAAGAAAATACTATTTTGATGGTTCCACAACATCAGGAACACTTTCACGGTTTTGATCTTCCTGGCGGTGGTGTGGAAATTTATGAAACACTTGAACAGGCAGTCACGCGGGAGGTGAAAGAAGAGACAGGTTTTGAAGTTGCGGTTGGCGAGCTTGTGTGGGCCACAACATCGTTTTTTGTGCCTGCGTTTGATAGAGGGGGCTGGAATGCTATCGCGCTTTATTATCTAGCGAAGCGAGTGAAGAGCAAACTTGTTTGCTCTTCCGAGCAAGCGACGATAAAATACCCCGTGGTCTTGCCACGGTGGTGGGAATGCTTCCTGTGCTCTCATTACCTAATACCCTGCGCTCTTGGCGCAGGGAGGGGTTTATTTGTGCGCTATTACTGGTGGTGAATTATCAAAAGAATTTTTTGATGAATATGAAAAACAATATGCTGATGTGGCGCAGTGGGTAGATTTTTCAAAACTGGATACATTAACTATGTATAGTTCTATTGACATCATGCCCATTATTAAAAAAGCACAGCGCATGGTTATGTAAATATGCCCGAAAAATTCCCCTGGAAAAAAATTTCGTCAGAAGTTGTCTGCAAAAATCCGTGGTGGGAATACCGCAAGGATATATTGAGTGTTGGTGAAGAAACCATGGAGTATCATTATGTGCACACGCCGGGGGCCGTATGCGTGGTGCCAGTAACTGAAGAAGGTAAAATCATTATCATGAAGCATCCGCGTTATTTATTGCAGAAAAATTTTTGGGAATTTCCCGGCGGTGGTATGAAAGAAGGGCAAGCGCCGGAAGACGCAGCCTGTGCAGAGGTCTGTGAAGAAATTGGGTATGAAGTTAAAAAATTGATTAGCTTGGGTAGTATCGCCAGTTGGGCCGGCGTGTCTGATGAAATATGTCATTTATTTTTGGCATATATGGGTGAGGCCGTTGGTGTACAACGCGAACCGCTTGAGCGCGGTATAGAAGTTGTGGTGAAAGATAAAGAAGAGGTTGATGCACTCATGCGCGGTCGTGTGTATTGGAATGCGCCGTCGGTCTCTGCGTGGTTTATGGCGCGCAATCTTTTATGGCAACAGCATGAAGGTCAGAAGACGCGTATTACGGTTGATGGCATTGTGGTCAATCGCAAAAAAGAAATCTTAATGGAAAAACGGCAGATTGAGCCGTTCAAAGGTTGTTGGGTATTGCCGGGCGGGCATGTGGAATATAATGAAACGCTTAAAAAAGCTGTGGTGCGGGAAGTGAAAGAAGAGACAGGTCTTGATGCGCAACCCCTGTGGATGGTGGGTGTTTACTCGGAACCGGGTAAGGATCGCGACCCGCGCGGCCATGTGGTTTCAACGTGCTATGCGCTTGAAGTAAAAGGTGGGCGTTTGAAAAAAAACCAAGAATCTTCGCAATTAAAATGGTTTGACCCATTTAAACTGCCGCGTAAAATTGGTTTTAAGCATGATGTTTTGGTGCGTGATTATATTAAACAGGTCAAACAAAACAGAAGTTTTTTTGAAAAACTCGGTGTAACTGATGTGCTGAAAAAAATTAGAGGTCTGCGATAATGAAATACAAAATTATCACGCTTAACATGTGGCATGGCGGGCGCTTGATGCAACAAGCGCTTGATTTTATTCGTGCAGAGAATCCGGATATTTTGTGTTTGCAAGAAGTATTTAATGGGCACGATAAATCATTTGAAGAACGTTTTAGAACTTTGGATGTTGTCAAAAAAGAATGTGGTTTTGAGTATGCAGAATTTGCTGCGGCATTTAAACAAGTTAATAATGTACCAGAACCCATAGAGCGTGGTAACGCTGTGTGTTCCAAATTTCCTTTACGTGCGTTGCCTACAGTTTTTTTTGATCTGCCGTATGATCCGGCGCGCAAGGATTTGCCAGGGCAAGGTTTTACCTGCACCATGTTGCTGCAGATGGTTGAAGTTGATCTCGGCGGTATAGTAACAACGGTGGGGAACGTACATGGTATTTGGGAGCCCAACGCGATTGATCATGAACGCCGCACCGTTATGGCAAACAAAATTGTTGGCGCGCTCGGTGGTAAGCCGCATGTGGTGTTGGCCGGTGATTTTAATATGCGTCCGGACACGCAAGCTGCTGCACATATTGGGAATACGTTGCAGAGTATTTTTAAACAAGAATTACAAAATACCATGAACATGCGGCGTCGCGATGACCCTTATTACGCCACGCTCGCGGTTGATATGATGTTTGTTAGTTCTGACGTGCACGTGCTTGAACATCACATGCCTGATGTTGATGTTTCAGACCACATGCCGCTTGTCACGGAATTTGAACTTTCCTAAGTATGCCTATTGATTCACACTGCCACGTGCATTTTAAAGCGTTTCAAGAGGATTCTGATGCCATTATTGAGGCCTCGCGCGTTAAGGGTTGGCAAATGATCACGATCGGAACCAATCTTGCCACGTCAGCGAGCGCAGTTGAGTGTGCCCGTGTGCACGCGGGCATAGTATATGCAACCGTTGGTTTGCATCCGGTGCACTTGTTTTCTTCATACGTTGATGAACTTGAAGGTGATGCATTTACCTCGCGGTCTGATAAATTTGATTATGACGGTTTTTTGGAATTGGCGCGACAGCCCGAAGTGGTGGCAATAGGTGAGACCGGACTTGATTACTTTCATATTGAAAAAGCAAGCGAACGTGAAAAAGAAATTGCAAAACAAAAAGAAGTGTTTTTAGAGCAATTACGTTTGGCGCATGAGGTTGATAAGCCGCTTGTGTTGCACTGCCGTGATGCGTTGCATGATTTGGCTGATTTGATGCAAGCACACCCGGAGTTGATTACGCGGCCTGCGGGAAAACGGGGGACCGTGCATTGTTTTACCGGTGTTTGGGAAGAGGCCAAGCGTTTTCTTGACATGGGGTTTAATATAGGGTTTACTGGAATTATAACCTACAAACCAAAGGCATCCGAGCCAGGACGGCAGGAGGCCTTGTTAGATGTTGTCCGCAATATGCCGCTTGAGCGCATACTGGTAGAGACCGATGCGCCGTATTTGGCACCCATTCCGTATCGTGGCAAGCGTGCCGAGCCCTGGATGGCAGAAGAGGTGATTAAAAAAATAGCAGAGCTAAAAGGTTTGCCCGTTGAAAAAGTCGCAGCACAGACAGAAAAAAATACAAAAGAATTGTTTGGTATATGAGTACGTGCAAACAATGCAAAGCACAATTTGAAGTGGGAGAGCAAGAAAAAAAATTAGCAACCGCATGTGGTGTTCCTCTTATTCCGCAGTGCCATACCTGCAGGCGCAAAGCCCGGATGCAGTGGCGCAACGAGATCGTGTTATACAATAACACATGCTCACTTTGCCATAAAGATATTGTTGCGGTATATCCAAAAGATTCGGTCTTTCCTGTTTATTGTGAAGATTGCTGGTGGAGCGATATCTGGAGCGCTGAGGATTATGGTATGGATTTCAAACAAGACGTGCCATTTTTTAAGCAATTTCATGAACTCTTAAAAGCAGTTCCACGCCCAGGATTGACAGTTTCAAACAACACAAATTGCGCATATGTAAACTATACAAACTATTCAAATGGTTCGTATTTTACATTTGGTTGTAAAGAAGCAAACGGTTGTTTGTATTCATGGCGTACGGAGCACTGCAATGACTGTGTTGATTCTTCACAGCTGACTAATTCAGAATACTGCTTTGAATCAATTGATTGTGAAAAATGTTACCGTGTACATTTTTCACGCAATGCAATAAATTGTAATGAAAGTTTTTTCCTGTTAAATTGTGTGAGTTGCAGCGATTGCTTTGGGTGTGTGAATCTTACCAGAAAAAGTTGCTGTATCTTTAATAAACAATATTCAAAAGAAGAGTATGCACAAAAAATAAAACAGTATGATTTGAGCAGTTTTAAGGAACTGCAAAAAATCAAGAGAGAATTTCATAGTTTTTCATTAAAATTTTCAAGAAAATATGGAAATAATAATAACTGTGAAGTGTGCACAGGAGATACGCTTTCGCACTGTAAAGATGTGAACAATTGTTTTAGCATAGTTAAGGGTTGGAATTGTTTTGACGTCTATTCAGGCGAAGATATAAAAGATGCATTATCGTGCGATATTGCTGGTTGGCCGGGGGAACTTGTTTATAATAATATTAGCGGATGTGTTAACGCCTATGATGTAAAGTGTTGTTCAACGTGTTGGAGTTGCGCGAGGGCCGAGTACTGTGACAACTGTCATCATTCAGAAGATATCTTTGGGTGTGTTGGCCTTAAAAAAAATCAATACTGTATTTTAAATAAAACATATACCAAGGAGGAATATGAAAAACTTAGACAAACTATTGTAGAAAGTTTAAAAGAAGCAGGGGAATATGGTTTTTTCTTTCCTGCATGGGCAAGTCCGCACGCATATAATGAGTCAATCGCTCAGGATTACTACCCATTGACTAAAGAAGATGCCCGCATCAATGGTTTTCAATGGCGTGATAATTTGCCGGGTACAAAAGGCAAGGAAACTATCGCGCAAGAGGATATGCCTGATTGTATTGATGCAGTTGAAGATTCAATTACGAATGAAGTTTTGGCTTGTATTGAATGTAATCGGAACTATAAAATTATAAAACAGGAGCTGACTTTTTATAGGAAAGAAAATTTTGCGTTGCCACGAATGTGTCCGCAGTGCAGAATACGTGGAAGATTGCACATGAAAAATTCTTTGGAACTATATCATCGACAGTGTATGTGTTCTTTGTCCGGGCATGATCACACAGGGCAGTGCACGCGTGAATTTGAAACAACATACTCACCAGAGCGGCCGGAGAAAGTATTTTGCGAACAATGTTATCAAAAAGAAGTTGTTTAAATATGCAGGACCAAAATCAAAATAAAGGTGAAATTATTTTGTATCGTGCTAAAGACGGCCATTTTGCTATTGATGTGAGATTAGAAGAGGATACGGTGTGGCTGACGCAGAAACAAATAGCCCGGCTATTTGTTGTTAATACACCAGCCATTTCAAAACACATAAAAAATATTTATCAAGAAGGTGAATTAGTAGAAAGAGCAACTATTTCCAAAATGGAAACAGTTCGTCGTGAGGGTGGTAGAGCAGTAAAAAGAACATTGGAACTTTATAATCTAGATATAATTATTTCAGTGGGGTATAGGATAAATTCACGTCGTGCAACCCAATTCCGCGTATGGGCCACTTCTGTTTTAAGAGACCATCTTATCAAGGGCGCTACATTCAATCAAAAAAGATTACAAGAGCTCGGGCTCGACCGGTTTGAACAAACGGTTCTCTTAATTAAGCAGGCGTTAGGGAAAAAACAGTTGAACAGCGACGAATCGCTTGGCCTTTTGAATATTATAGCTGATTATGCGCACGCATGGATCACTTTGCAAAAATATGACGAGGGGCGATTAACGCCGGCCAAAACAAAAAAGACCAGCAAAACTATTCTGTACGAAGAGGCGGCTAAAGCAATTGGCGAACTCAAGCAGGCCTTGATAAACAAAAAACAAACCGGTGAGTTGTTTGGCAAAGAACGCGGGAGCTTGGATGGAATTTTAAAGAGCATCAATCAATCTTTCGGCGGTACGGCGCTGTACCCAAGTGTTGAGGCAAAAGCAGCGCATTTGCTTTATTTTATTGTCAAAGACCATCCGTTTGTGGACGGGAATAAACGTATTGCTTCTTTACTTTTTCTTACGTTTTTAGCAAAAAATGATTATTTATTCAAGAAAAATGGTGAGCGCAAGTTGAGTGATGTTGCGCTTGCCGCTCTTGTTCTTTTAGTTGCACAGAGTAACCCTAAACAAAAAGATACAATGGTATCACTTATTATGCATTTTTTGAGTGATTAATTTGAATATCTTTGTATGCAGTGCAAACAATGTACCACACAATTTGAAATCACAGCCACCGACCGCGCGTTTTATAAAAAAATAGGCGTACCCGAACCCGCGGAATGTTTTGATTGTAGAAGGCAGCAGCTCATGGCCTGGCGCAATGAGCGGACACTCTATAATACCGCCTGTGCACTGTGCAAAAAATCAATCATTACCATGTATGACCCGACGCGCGGCAATACCATATATTGTCAGGCCTGTTATTGGTCGGACAACTGGGATCCTTTTGTTTCAGGTCGCGATTTTGATTTCAGCCGTCCATTTTTTGAACAATTTGCACAGTTGATGCAAGAAGCTCCACGTATTGCACTCATCAACACCAAAACAGAAAATTCTGAATATTGCAACCGTATCTACGACGGTAAAAACAATTATCTTTCTTTTATTGCGCTCCGTGAGCCGGAAAATTTGTATCACACACATTTCACCATGCACTGTAAGGATTCCGTTGACATAAGTTATTGTGAGGAAACGCAAAAGGGCTATGATGATGTTGACGCGGGACATTCGTATAATTGCTTATATAGCACACGCATTGAAAATTGCATTGACTCATATTTTCTTGAAGATTGCAAAGGCTGCTCAAATTGTTTTGGTTGTAAAAACCTACGACAAAAATCATATTGTATATTCAATAAACAATACACCAAGGAAGAATATTTTGAAAAACTAAAACAATTTAACGTCGGCTCTTATTCAGCGCGCGAGGTGATCAAAAAACAAGTACGTGATTTCTTTTTACAACACCCCTACAAATACAATTATATTGTTGATTGTGAAAATGTCAGCGGTGTTAATTTAATACGCTGCAAAAATTCGCAACACGTATTTGATCTCTACGATTCGCAAGATTGCCATTACACAACACATGCCGAAAAGAGCAATAATTGTTATGATTGTTATGGTATGAGCGGCGGGGCTTTTAACTATTATTCAGTAACCGTTGGTATGCAAGGCGCCAGTAATGTATTGTTTTCTGCCGGTTCTATTGGGTGTTTTAATATGTCCTACTGTTTTGAATGCTATTCCGGAGCGTATGATTGTTTTGGATGTTCCGGCATGAAGAAAAACAATTATTGCATTTTGAATAAGCAATATTCTAAAGAGGAATATACCGCCCTGCGCGAGCGTATCATTGAGCACATGAAAAAAACAGGGGAATGGGGTCAATTTTTTCCCAAAAATATTGCACCTTTTGCATATAATGAAACTATGGCGCAATTTTACATGCCGCTCACACAAGTAGAAGCAACCAAACGTGGTTTTCAGTGGAAAGCAAAAGATGATAAGGAATATCAAAAACAAATATATACGATTCCAGATACTATTGATGATGTTGGATGTGATATTGTAACACAGATACTTGCATGTGTTGATTGCGGAAAAAATTATAAAGTTATTAAGCAAGAATTGTTGTTATATAAAGCGCAACAAGTTCCTATTCCACGTCATTGCCCCACCTGTCGTTTTAGCCAACGCATGATGCGGCGCAACCCGCGAGAATTGCATCATCGGCAATGTCTGTGTGCCTTACCCGGTCACGAACTTCATAAAGAGGGGGAAGTGTGCCATACTACATTTGATACACCTTTTAAACCAGAGCGGCCAGAAAAAGTATTTTGTGAGCAGTGTTACCAAAAAGAAGTTATATAATTTTAATATTTAGAAGAATATATGCAATGGAATATACACGATGACGTCAGAATTGTACGAGATAAAATTTTTCGTGAAGATCTGAAACAACTGGCTGAACGTTGGTTCGGTGGTGAGTTTGTAAAGGCGGTAGTAGATGTGGAACAAAGTATCATGGCAGTTGGTGGAGAATTGCATGCCGATGAAGAAGCACTGCTTTTGGAAGAAGGATCAAAACAGTCAAATCTATGGGGTATCAATATATATCCGGCAAAAACAGGTGATGAGTGGATTGAGTTTGATTCTATGGTCAACATCCGACCTCGTCATAATAATCGTTCACGCGGGGTTGAAGATCCTGTGATAAGAAAAAAGATTGTTGCCGTTGTTAGCAATTTGGTTTCGTGATCGGTAAAGGATATGCAAATAATACAACATAAAACACTTGCACAAGGTCGCTGGTTTACTTTGTCGCTTGCAGAGCAACTGGGAAATGTGGGGAGTGAAGTGGGGCGAGCAGCGGCAGGGCAGAAACGTGGGGACAAAGAAAAAACAGAGAGTGCTCTTGATCGTGCACTTGAATTATTAGATTTAACGCTTGAAGATTCCCGTTGGCAAGGTCGCCGCAAAGAAATAGCACGCTCTCGCGAGCTTTTATGTGCTGTTTTTTATAATAGCGAAACCTACAATACTACACCTGCTGATTTAGAGAAATATTTTTTTCAATTTGCGCTGGCTGCAAGAAAAAATGTATGACAACCTGCAAACAATGCAAGACATCATTTGAAATAACGGACGCCGACCGCGTGTTTTATAAAAAAATTGATGTGCCAAAACCGACTCTCTGTCCGAGCTGTCGTTTCCAACGTCGTGAAACATTCCGCAATGAACGCACACTGTATTCAAGGAAATGTGACAAGAGCGGCAAGCCCATTATTTCAATTTTTGCTCCTGATTCACCTTTTAAGGTATATGCGCAGGATGAATGGTGGAAAGATAATGGCGACCCACCACAAGCGAATTTTAATTTTAGCCGACCGTTTTTTGAGCAATTTCGTGAATTACAATTGCAAGCTCCTCGGCTGGCGCTCTTGTCAAAAGATAGTGAAAATACAGAGTTTGCAAATCACAGCGCGCGTAACAGAAATTGTTATATCACATTCTCAACGCTTGACTCTGAAGAAATATATTATGGAATGATGATTAATAAATGTCGTTCGTTAACCGATTGCACATATATGTTCGACGGTTGTGAGTTATCATATGAATGTTTTTATGGTTTTAAATTGTACCAGTGTGGTTGGTGTCTTGAATGTCGCAATTCAATAGATTGCTGGTTTTGTTATGACTGTGTTGGCTGTAATAGCTGCTTTATGAGTGCTAACCTGCGCAATAAAAGTTACGTACTTGAAAATCAGCAATTGACCAAAGAAGAATATGAAAAACACATGCAACAATTGTTCCCGCTTACGCATGATAATGTAGAGCAACTTAAACAACAATGGTTAGCGGTCACGGATAAGGCAACACATAAGTACTCAAATATCGTGAACAGTGAAGCCGTGGTTGGTGCTTTTATGCTCAATTGTAAATCCTGCCATGAGTGTGTGCATACATCCAATAGTGAGAATTGTGCATACATGTTCCATACGTGGGATATGAAAGATTGCTGGGATGTAACCAATACACTTGGCGAGCTTATGTATGAAACGCACGGTGTTGTTGGGGGTTATAATAATAAGTTCGTTAATTATTCGTATGACAATCGTTTTATAGAATATTGTGATCATACATTTAATTCTGAAAATTGTTTTGGGTGTGTTGGNNCTGAAAGAAAAAATTATTGCCCACATGAAAGAGACGGGAGAATATGGTGAATTTTTTCCTTCGTCACTTTCTCCTTTTGCATATAATGAAACCATTGCTCAAGAAATTTTCCCGCTTACTAAAAAGGAAGTGCTCATGCATGGTTTTACTTGGAAAGATAATCTGCCTGGCACGCGTGGTAAAGAAACAAAAAAATTAGACGAACTTCCGGCAACGAGCGCCGATGTGGATGAAACAATCACACAAGAAATTTTAGCATGCTCTGACTGTAGTAAAAACTATAAGATTATTAAACCGGAACTTGCGTTTTATAAAAAAATACGCGTTCCGTTGCCACGTCGTTGTCCTGATTGTCGGTATCGTGTGCGGCTAAATAATCATAACCCAAAACAATTTTTTAATCGCCAGTGTACCTGTTTTGCGCAAAATCATGAGCACAAAGGCCAATGTCCTAATCGTTTTGTGACAAAGTATAAGGAAGGCGATAAACCGGAAAAAGTATTTTGCGAGCAGTGCTACCAGTATGTTATTTAACTCTCTGCAGTTCTTTATTTTTTTCCCTATTGTCGCCGCAATATATTTTTTATTACCGCACAAGTACAGATGGGCGTTTTTGCTTGTGGCCAGCTCCTATTTTTACATGGCATTTGTGCCCAAATATATACTCGTCTTGGCATTCTTGATCATTGTTGACTACTGCGCCGGTATAGGAATAGAGCGTACTAGCGGCGCACGGAAAAAATACATCCTCTACATTAGCATTATTTCAAACATCGGAATGTTGTTTGTATTCAAATACTTCAACTTTTTTAACCAAAATATTTCTTTGTTGGCTGACTGGCTCAACTGGAATTATCCCATTGAGTATCTTAAAATTGCCTTGCCGCTGGGTCTTTCATTTCATACATTTCAAAGCTTGAGCTACATTATTGAAGTATATAAAGGAAAATATAAAGCCGAACGCCATTTTGGCATATATGCACTGTATGTTATGTTTTTTCCACAATTGGTGGCAGGACCTATTGAGCGTCCGCAGCACTTGCTTCCGCAGTTTAGGATTGAACAACACACAGACCCGGGGCGCTTCGTGAGCGGTTTGAGACAAATGCTTTTGGGGTTTTTCAAAAAAATAGTCATTGCAGACAATCTGGCACCAATCGTGGCAACCGCATATGCAAATCCTGGCGGGTTTGATGGCATTTCCCTCGCGTTGGCAACATTAGCGTTTGTTTTTCAAATTTATGGTGATTTTTCAGGATATTCTGATATTGCAATTGGCAGTGCGCGGATATTGGGCATTAATCTTATACCCAACTTTAATAAACCGTTTTTGGCCAGATCAATTGCCGAGTTTTGGGGGCGATGGCACATCTCTCTTACTCACTGGTTTCAAGATTATGTTTTCACACCGCTTTACATAAAGATAAGCCGGGTAAAAATGCTTGCAAAACTTTCTCATACACGCCGGCACGCATTTTCTTTTTCACTGGCAACCGTAATTGGACTTGCGCTTCTTGGCCTGTGGCACGGCGCTAACTGGACCTTTGTCATATTTGGTCTCACGCAAGCGCTCGGTATTCTATTATATTATGCGATTCGTCCTTTTTGGGACAAATTATATACCCCCCTACAATACATGCTCACCGTTGGCGTATTTTTTGTTGGATCAATTTTTTTCAGAGCAGAGAACGTTGACGCGGCATTTACTATAGTCAGTCGGCTTGGAACAGGTATTTTTTCAACAATCAGCGCATTGCCTAATCTTATACCGCTCAAAAATGCTTTCTCTTCAATTGGTTTGAGCCCTGTATTATTATTTTGGCTCTGTGTCGCTGTTGTATTTATGCTTTTTATTGAATCACGCGGGGATGGAGTATCTCTTGATGAATATATAAAACAAAAACCAAAAATGGTGAGGTTTGCGTATTACTATACGCTTATGTTTGCGATTTTATTGGGAGGTTACGCAGGAAGCCAACCTTTTATTTATTTTCAATTTTGAGTATGATAGGGATTGATATTGCGAGTAGCAAAAGGTTTGGAACCATTTCCAAAAAAGATTTTAAACACTGGAGTAAATGGTATACAAAACGAGAATGGGATTATTGCTTTACGTTTGCCATGCCGGCAGAACGTCTTGCCTCTACTTTTGCGGCAAAAGAAGCTGTTATAAAAGCCTTTGAAAAGAAGGTAAAACTTGGCGATATAGAAATAAGACGCACACAAAATGGCGGTCCAAAAGTTTATATAAAAGGAAAGCAATCATCAAAAGTGGTAGTAACCATAACTCATGACGCGGGCATTGCGGCGGCGGTTGCTCTGCTCAAAAATGTATGATCAATGCGCAACTTAAAGAATTAGCACGCACCAAAGGAAAAATATTAGGGGGGTGCCATGAATTAGCGCAACAACTTTCAAAAGATCCCTCATTGCAAGAGGGCGGTGTTAAAGTTCCTATTGCCGTCATTTCAAATTTTACCGTACAAGGATTGGCAGAATGCATTAAAACGCACGGTTTGCTTTTTGATTTGTGTGTAGACGTGTATGAGGGCGCCTATGGTCAATGGCAACAAGAAATTCTGGGAGAATCATTGTATGCACATGCACCAAAAGTTATTTTTCTCATGGTGGATTGCCTTGGCCCGGAACAGGCAATTCACTATACTCATTTTGATCAACAGCCAAGTGCGGGTGTGTGGATAGAAGATCAAATGAACAATCTGTATGGTATGATTGAACTTTTAAAACAAAAAACAAAAGCAAAAATTGTCGTGGCCAACAATATACAACCAGCATATACGCTCATGGGCAACACAGATCAGAAACTAGCGGCCGGAATTAGGGAAAGTGTTGCGCGGGCAAATCTTTCACTCCTTGAGCGTTTCCGCGCTGATCAACAAGTCTGGATATTTGATTTGGACAATTGGCTTGGCCATATCGGCAAGCGCGGCGCATTGTACGACAAATACTATTACTTGGGCGATTTACATATTTCTCCTTCATTGTTTCCGGATCTTGCTGGTGAGTTAGTATCATTTCTTATTCCGTCCGCGGGGAAAGGGAAAAAATGTTTGGTGCTTGATTTGGATAATACCTTGTGGGGCGGCATCATTGGGGAAGATGGCTTGGAAGGAATTGCATTGGGGCCAACGGGCAATGGGTTGCCCTACTATCTATTCCAAAAAACAATTTTAGGACTCCACAAACGCGGTATATTGTTGGCGATTAACAGCAAAAACAATGAAAATGATGTGCTGGAAGTTCTGCGCAAGCACCCTCACATGCTTATTCGTGAAGAACACATTGCCGCAATGAAAATAAACTGGCAGCACAAGGCGGATAATATAAAGGAAATTGCGCAAGAGCTTAATATAGGTATTGACAGTTTAGTTTTTGTAGACGATGATCCAAGCCAACGGGCATTCATGCGCGGTTTTGTGCCTGAAGTTGAAGTGCTTGAGCTGCCTAAAGATTCCACGTTGTACCGTGAAACACTTTTGCAGTACAAAGGTTTTGAAATAGAAGGATTTACAGAAGAAGACAGAAAAAGAGGTGCCCTGTATTATGCGGATCGTCAGCGGAGCAACGCGGTAAAAGATGTTAAAAATTTAGACGATATTTTACGTACATTAAAAATTAAGTTGAAAATTGCTCCGCTGAATCAGCTTACCATGCCGCGTGCCGTGCAGCTCACACAAAAAACAAATCAGTTTAACCTCACCACAAGACGGTACAATAAAGAAGATATTGACGCACTGGTTGTGAGTGGTGGTGGCGCATGGACACTGGATATTTCAGATGTCTATGGCGATTATGGTATGACTGGTTTAATTATTGTAGAAAAAAAACTTGAACATTGGTATATTGATACGCTATTGATGAGTTGCCGGATCCTTGGTAAGATGATAGAGCATCAATTTGTAGGGCATGTTTTGGGGGTTTTGCAAAGCATGGCACCTATGAATGTAGTGGCAGAGTACATTTCCACAGCTAAAAATGCCCAAACAGAAAATTTTTATACGTCAACCGGATTTTCTAAAATGGAGAACACAGACGCTCGGCATCTTTTTATCATTGATTTGCAAAAGTACACATTTACTCCGTCCACGCTGATGGAGTTGTACTATGAATAATACTGAAAAATTAAATAGCGCTCTCGAACGGGTACTCGGTGTGCAACCGGGCCAGTTAGATGACAACNNGAGCTTGAAAAAGAGTTTGGTGTTCAGTTCAGCATAGCAGAAGTAGACATGATGCAAACGCTTGGTGGAATCAAGAAATGTTTAACAGCTCATGGTATAGATTTTGTATGATGTTTGGACCAACGCATCCGCAGTTTCACCACGTAGGTATTGCCGTACTAAACATTTTAAATGCCGGTATACCCACAGTAAAACCAATACTTGATCCGATTCAAAAAGTTTCTGTTGCATTTGCTAATCTGCACGGCTGCCCCGTTGAGCTCATAGAACCCTCCGAGGCTGATTCTCCTATAGCCAAAAGTATACAAGAAAACCGAAAGCTGGTGCATCTTTGTTTTGAAGTTGATGAATTGGGGGTGGCGCTTGCATTTGCGCGGAAAAATGGTTTTCTTGTTGTCCATGATCCGGTCCAGGCCGTTGCATTCCAAAAAAGGCGCATTGCATGGCTTTATCATACAACGCTTGGTCTTATTGAATTATTGGAAAGGAAAGTCGCTGTATGAAGCGTTTTTTCCTTACATTATTTTTGTTTTTGCTTCCTCTGTTTTTCCTTGCGCCGTTACCCCTGGCCATTCTTTTTTTCAGTGGAGAGTTTACGCCGTTTGAAGAAATAGTGACTCTTCAGCAACAAGAAGCGCCGGTTCTTTTTGGAAAGGCCTATATTACGACAGTCCCCAGTTCAGTATTCAAATTGCGCGCGGTTCGTGAGCGCATCCCTCGTGTTATAACATTTGGAACATCGCGCGTTTTGCAGTTTCGCTCCGGTTTTTTTAAGAAGCCGTCAGAGTTTTACAATTCAGGTGGTGCTGGTGGCACCATATTTGATTTACAAAAAGCTTTGACTGACATTCCAAAAGGCGCAGAACCGGATATCATAATTCTTGGATTGGACCAGCATAATTTTAGTACGCAATGGTACAAAAATAATGCTGAACAAAAAGAATCCATGGTTAATTTGAGAACCCTTATAGTGCTGGCTGTGCGTCATATCTATCAGGATGCATTACATAAAAAGTTTTCCTTTGGAGATATAGTTAAAAAGCGTGGTGAAAAAACACGTTTTATAGGAATTATCGCCATGGTACAGGGAGACGGAATCAGAAATGATGGCAGCTATCGCTACGGAAAATTTTTAAGTGACCCATACAATTCCACACATGAGGACTACCAATTTAAGGATACCTTGGAGCGAGTACAGCGCGGTAACCGACTTTTTTTTCGTGATACATACGTGTCAGAAGATGCCATGAAAGAACTGAATGTTTTTTTAACACAGGCAAAAGAAAGAGGGATTCATGTGGTGGGTTTTCTGCCTCCTTTTGCGGAAGTTGTTGCGGATGCTTTACACGCGGATCCGGGTTATGACTATCTGTTTCAGATAGGTGCAACCATTGCCCCGTATTTTATGGATAAAGGATTTACTTTTTATGATTTTATGGACCCGCGCACGTTTGGTGGTAATGATGCAGAAATGATAGATGGATTCCATGGTTCGGAGCGAACAATGGCTAAAATGCTTTTGCAGATGATCAAAACTGATAAACAATTGGCCGCGTATTTGAATACTCTTTTTCTTGAAGAAAAACTTAAGGAACATGCAAATAATTTTGAGATAGTAGGCGATCAAGTTATATTGTGATAGTATGAAAAGGAGGAGCCCAAAAGAAAAATATGCAATGTAGACAATGCAAAAATCAATTTGAACATCGGCCGGAGGATTTGCTATTTTACAAAAAAATGGATCTGCCACCAGCGACGCTGTGCAAATATTGCCGCCGGCAGCATTTGTTGTGTTGGAGGCAGCAGCGTTATGTGTATGGTCGGACCTGTGACGTAACCGGCAAACAGATTGTCTCCACTTTTCCTCCCAAAAGCGACTATAAAGTTGTTGACCGCGATTATTGGTGGAGTGATGTGTGGAATCCGCTTGACTACGGCCGTGATTTTGATTTTAGCCAACCATTTTTCCCGCAGTTTGATAAGCTCATGCATGAAGTGCCCATGGCGTGTATTTTTAACAGCAAAGAAGTGAACAGCGCTTATTGCACGTATGGCGGAGAAATGAAGAATTGTTATTTAGTGCATGCTTCGTGGGCAGTTGAAGATTCCATGTATGGGAGTATGGTCATCAGTTCAAAAGATTGTGTTGATTGTCTACAAGTACAGAAATGTGAGGGGTGTTATGAGTGCATTGGCTGTTCCGGATGCTATAATACACATTATTCTTTATATTCAGAACGCTGTATTGATTCATTGTTTCTAGCTTCCTGCTATGACTGCATCAACTGTGTGGGCTGTGTTAATCTACGTAAAAAAAATCATTGTATTTTAAATAAGCAATACACTAAAGAGGAATATGAAAAGAAAGTTTTGGCGTTAAAACTTGATACGCGTGAGGGCATGGAAGCATTTGCAAAAGAATTTGGAATTTTGCGCCTCAAAGAGCCACACAAATTTGCCAATCTTATTAATTGTGAGGACACAACTGGTGATCACGTGCGGGACCTTAAGCGGTGTGCATTCAGTTTTAATGGTGGAGATAACGCACAGGATTGCGCGTATGTCAGTAATTTTCTTGGTCCCATGACTGACGTGCAAAATGGATATGGCGTGGGAGATGGATTTGAACGCGGGTACATGATTTATGATACGGGTGTAAAAGGAAGCGATCTGTATTTTTGTGGCACCGTCTGGGGGTGCGCGTACGCGTATTATTGCTTTAACTGTCATTCATCGTTTGAACTGTTTGGCTGTTCTGGCGTGCGCAATAAAAAATATTGTATTTTGAATAAAGAGTATCCAAAAGAGGACTATTTGGAGCTCAAGAAAAAAATTATAGCGCACATGAAGGAAACCGGCGAATGGGGCGAATATTTTCCGCCATCTATTGCGCCTTTTGGTTATAACACGACCTTGTCATATGAATATGTGCCCTTAACTAAAGAGCAAGCGCTTGCGCAAGGTTTTAAGTGGGAAGATGCACTGCCGGATACGCGTGGTAAAGAAAACGCGCAGTCGGCTGAACTGGGTAATACAATACAAGATGTGCACGATGACATAACGCAGAAAATTTTTGCGTGCGCTGACTGCGGAAAAAATTATAAAATCATCAAACAAGAACTTGCATTTTACAAAAAAATGAATATCCCGGCGCCGCATAAATGTCCGGATTGCCGTTATGTCATACGTTTAAAAAAACGCAACCCACATGATTTGTGGCACAGGCAGTGCATGTGCGTGCGACCCGGGCACGGTCATCATGTGGATGGCGTGCAATGCAGGAGTGAATTTGAAACTGTATACGCTCCTGAACGCAAGGAAACGATTTATTGCGAAGAATGTTACCGCGCAGAATTTGTGTAATTCAAAAAGCGCCCAAGTACAAAAAAGCCCCACGTAAGGGGTTTTAATGCCGTTGGCGGTAATAAATCGCGGCCGTAATTTTGTCATGCGAATAACCGAACTTTCTATCCACGACATCAACTACACTGTCGTGTTCGGAAAGCCATTGGTTTAACGCATCCTGCAGGCGTTTCATGTCCTCATGAGAATCGCCTACTGGACCAAAAATCTGGACCCGTTCCATAGAGGGTGGATTATGTGGACTTCTATACCCATTAGAACACGCGGACGCGTGGGTGTCAAGGGGGTATTTTTGTATGCGGACGTGAATTACTGTTTAAGCCAAGCAGTAATTTCGCCCATCAATTCCGGATGTTTTTCAAACATGGTGGTGCCATGCCCGGCATTATCGTTATAATGGGTAATAGTTGAATGAGAACCTGCAGTTTTGTGCAACGTGGCTATTGATTGTGCGCTGTACTCATCTTCTGCGCTCGCCACTAAAAATATTTTTTGGTCCGCGTCGAGCCCCATTACACTACTTTGTGTTGTTACACCGCGGTAATTTAAGCCAGGTGACAAAGCAAAAACATGTGTCAGTGTTGGATAAGCATGCAGTGCATTCAATGCAAGGTTTGCGCCAATGGAGGCGCCACCAACAGAAACAACGGACGCATCAAAACCCTGCTCACGGAGAAAATCCATACTTGCGGCAACATCTAGTGCATACGCCTGATGCTGTGCATCAATAAACTTTTTGTAGTCAAGTGTTGCACCATTTTGATTTACACTCTCGCCATGTCCGCGCAAATCAATGGCTAAAATATGATATCCTTCTTGCGTAAGCCGTTGCGCAAGGGTATCCCAACTGCCGCGTACCGCCGGCATCATGTGCAACAAAAGCACCGCCTTGCCGTTAGGGGCGTTTGGTTTATACCAATCGCTTATGATAATCACGTTATCAGTTGTGATGAAAGTAACGCGTTCTGCCATAAAATTTGATGGTGTTGCGCTACAGCCGCCTGCCAGCAGGGTTAAAACGATTAAGGAGATAAACCCTGCGTAGGAGCGCATACAACTTGAAAAATAGTGTGATTCAGCTATACTAGGGGTACCTCACCAGTATAGCATAAACTGAAAAAGCATGAAATTCCTTATTGTGGGCAATGGTTACATGGGCAACAATTTTCTGCGCCATCTCAAGGAGGTGGGCGAAGAGGTTGCGATGAGCCGTGTTGATGCCACAGACTATGCCGCACTTAAAGCGGAAATTGAACAAGCACAACCCGATGTGCTCATTAACTGTGCCGGTATAACGGGCAAA
>DNQG01000050.1 GCA_003501255.1 Candidatus Magasanikiibacteriota bacterium | reverse complement strand
CGGCCTACTTTTCACCTTTCCCTCACGGTACTAGTTCACTATCGATCATCAAACGTATTTAGCCTTGGATCATAGTCGACCCAGCTTCAGACAGGATTTCGCGAGTCCCGTCCTACTCGAGAGTAAAAACCATGGTGTACGAAAATAATTTCAAATACGGGACTGTCACCCTCTATGGTTGGCTATTCCAAAGCCATTCTTTTATTACATCGTAACTCCCATCTACGCATTTCAAGTTACGTAACGTTTCTATCTCACAACACCTAATGTGCAACGACTTGAATCTTTAAAGTGAAGGCCTCAATTTATCTTGCGATAAACCGCTACGATCACCAACACACAATAGGTTTGGGCTCTTCCCCGTTCGCTCGCCACTACTGGGGGAATCTCACGTACTTCACTTTCGTTGTGTCCGCGTAAACGCAGACAAAACAAAAGAGAAGTTCTTATTGATTTTTCTTCCTCTAGGTACTGAGATGTTTCACTTCCCTAGGTCTTCTTCCATACTCTATATATTCAAGCATGGATATATACGGTTTGCCGTATATGGGTTTCCCCATTCGGAAATCCCCGGATCAAAGGTTGTTTGGGACCTCCCCGAGGCTTATCGCACCCTACAACGTCCTTCATCGTCATGTGATGTCAAGGCATCCACCATACGCTCTTATAAATTGCATATCCCGAAAGCACTCTAAAGTGCTTTCTCTGTTTATTGTAGTTTGATTTTGAATTGTCAACGTTCTGTAGTTTCTCTTGAGCGTCACCATGATGGATTTGGTGTTCCACGAGCTAGCGCCCAATGATTTTTTTGTCTGACGATTTTTTGAGGAAAAAAAGTGGCCCCGACTAAGTCGGGGCCACTTGAAGAGTTGGCTTACGCCGCTTAGACCTGCGAATCAAGATTGTTGTAAGATTTGCTCATACAATGCGTTTTTTAACGCTTGATTTCAGAGGTCCAAGGGGCCAAGCCACTGGGGACATGATTACTGCTAACGTTTGTTAGTATCAATACTATATAGTATACCCAGAAAGTTGTCAAGTGGGGGTGTGGATGGATTGGGGACAGCGATTTGACAAGCCATTTTTACAGATGTATAGTGGAAATACTATGGCTTCACGTTTTCTCGGTCGCGCCGACGAAGCCCCGGAGACCCTGCCTCTTTTGAGGCAGGGATCGTTTTTTTATAGCAAATTTTTAATCTGTGTTACTATTTTTTGAAATTCAACTGCAGGTAATTCTCTAATCCTCCGCGATAATCTTTTGCTGCTCACCAATCTTAACTGTGAAATTCTAACTGAATATCTTACACCTGCATATACGCTATTGTAATGGTACGGGGTGTTTTTCCATTGTGAGCTCATGGGTAAAATCCATAATGCTTCGCGGTTAAATTTTTTCAGAATTAAAACAGGCCGTTCAAAAAACTCGTGTTTGCCGTTTTCCTCATGACCAATATTCACACCTAAACTGCACCACCAAATTTCACGTTCTTTAAAATACAACCTCTTATCTGTAAGATGAAGTTTAATTTTGAGTTTTGTCCATGCGACAAAATACTTGAGACAATTATCCTGTTGCATACCCTCCTTTTGTTAACAAATGTATCATGCCAAAATTACGCGTGGATGTCAAGAACGTGGACAAATCGTCCTTTTCATGTTTTAATAGTGGTATTCAAAACGGGCAGGTGGTGAAACTGGTATACACACGTGGCTTAGGACCATGTGCCGCAAGGCGTGAGGGTTCGAGTCCCTCCCTGCCCACCAACAATAACTTCAATGCAACAAACACTATCCACGCACTTCTTTGAACGGAGTAATGCGCACAGCTTTTGCGCGTAATACACGGGCAACAATCCTGCGTTCTTGCATCGTCAATGCTTCAGGCGGCAATACTCCAGCATGTATCACGCGTTCAAAAGGACTCAAAAATGCATACGCCGCAGTTCCTGCAGCATAGGCGATATATGATGATGTTTGTGGACACAATCGCAGTGCTTGTCTCAAAGAGGGGAACACCACGCTTTTTTGCAAACACACGGAACGATTTTTTATTTTACCTTGCACACATACCACTGCAACAAAAAAACCATCTTTTACGATACCTTGCTTTACATACTGCTTCATCTGATGTGGTGTGGGCACTTCAAACTTCAAATGATTCAACAACTCATACGGAGATACGGAACACCGGTCATTAATGCGCACCGGCTCTTTTGAAAACAAGCCTATGCGAGACAGGAGCACTGCGTGTTCAATATCAGAACCACCTGACTTACAATCTATATCACACCTTTGAATATACCGCGGTAAGGTAGCCAGTTCATCGCCATAGAGATTATATGCACGATGTTTGCCAAAAGGGTGAGGATATTCAAACCATTCCTCATCGCAAAGCGGTTGCACAAACTGCGGTTTGCCTTTTTTAATCACAAGCGGTGGCGATGCTATGTCATCCAATGTGGTCTGCACCGACCATAAAAATTCAAAACGTTCCGCATCTTGGTGCTCAAGCAAACGTATTTTTACATGATCCAAATGATCAAAGTGCTCCGCAATATCCTGTACAAGCATATTGGTAACGCCGGGAGCAGCACCCGCATTGACGAGCGCAAACAACCCCGCACGCTCAAACTCATCGTGAAGATTAAATTGTTCCGCTGTTTTTAAATCAGAAAGTTCTGAAGCTAAATCAAGATAATGAGCATGAACGCGCAGTGCCGCTTGCATACACTGTATATTGAATTGCGAGAAGCGTTTGAAAAAAAACGCATCGGGAAAAAGATAACCAAAAAAATGCTCCTCTTTGAAAATGCCTCTGCCCGTGCTACGCTTAAACAAAGACCCTACGATGACTACACACAATTCCGTTTTGTGAAAGAAAAACTCGAGGCCTTTACCGTTGATCTGCAACTCTATGATGGCAAGCTCCTTCATACTACGTATGAAGATCGCGAGCCCATCGCCATGTTAATTGAAGATGTCGCCCTCTTTACTATGCAAAAAAATATGTTTGATGCCTTGTGGCATACGGCGCATGATGCTACTCTATTATCAATACAATCATAACCCTATGAATATCTTTTTTGCCGGCTCAATCCGTGGTGGACGCAGCCACCAGCCAGCGTATCGTTTACTTGTTGATGAACTTAAAAAACAAGGCACCTTGTTTAATGAACACGTTGCCGATGACGCCCTTTCCTGGTACGGAGAAACGGATTTGGAAAAAGAAGATATCCATGACCGTGAATTAAGTTTGCTTGCTTTGTGCGATATAGTGGTAGCAGAAGTAAGCACACCCAGCTTGGGTGTTGGCTATTTAATTGCTCAAGCCGTGCACTTAGGCAAGCCCATTGTATGCCTCTACCAAGGTGAAGATACGTTTAAACTCTCTGCCATGGTAAAAGGCAATAAACACATACAAATACGAACCTACCAAGATTTGAATGAGCTGCCCAGCATCGTACAGGAAATAGTACCTCAACACTAGTATGGTAGAACGCGAACCACAATCGTCAGAATCACTGCACAAAAAACGTTCAGTAGAACGACTTGCAGCAGAAGCGCGTGAAGCTGATCCGGAACTTGCAGCGGACTTAAAAAAAGCCGCTATGGCAGAACGGGTTGATTTGTTGCGCGCGCAAACCGCCAGTCATCAAAAAAGCATTATAGTCGCGGCAGCCCAAATTAAAACAATCGAGGAAAAATTATGGCGCCTGCGAGAAGAATTAAAATTGCCGGCACCCCCTGATGATGACCCGTCTATTAAGGCCTACAAAAAACATATTGTCTATCTTGAAACAGAAATTGATAAAGCTGAAAAAGAATTGCGTGATCTCATGACAGCAGGTTAATCCATTTTTTATATTCTGACTTTGGCATCCCTGAATGCCTTGATGACATATCCATTGTTTTTCTTGACTGCCGATGATTTTCCTTATTACTTACCACCACTTGTACTACTTTATCGGGGAGGTTCCTCTTAACATAAAACTCGTGCGAGCCATGCGTACGAGCATAATAAAAACCATTTTCTTCTAAAAACTCCTTGTGCTCTCTTGCACTGAATTGATGCCAATTTTTTGCCATACCCCCCTTACGCAATTTTTAACTTAGGCAAGCTTCTTTCATATCAAAACGATCCAAGGAACCTATAGCTTTTTGTTTTTTGGTTAGCGTCTCCAAAAATTGTTCGTATTTATTCCAATACTTTTTTGGGGCTGGACGATTCAACAAAGAATCATCCAGTTTTTCGCTGCATACTGTTTTTATGTGACCAACTGCCGCTTCCATGATTTGGCCAGCCAATTTTTCTCTATTTCTACCTTCCTTTACAATATCAAGCTCAAGACAAACGGAAACAAAAAAAACTCCTTCTTTATAAGTAAAAATAGTAAACTCGCCTTGTTTTTTAGTATTCCTCAACAGATAATGCTTCATATACTTTTATTATTCCCCGAAACAAAGCTCCTGTCAAGCCCAAGGATTGCGCATNNGCAATAATGGCAACGGGTTTTTCATACACGGCTCTGGCGCGATCACACGCGTCTACAAACTCACGCATGTTGTGGCCGTCAATATCGATAACATGAAAATTAAATGCTTCAAATTTTGCGCGCAATGGTTCAAGCGGCTGAATGTCTTCTGTCATGCCATCAATTTGAATATTGTTGCGATCTACAATGACGGTCAAATTATGCAATGGGTAGTTCCCCGCAAACATGAAGGCCTCCCAGGTTTGCCCTTCTTCAAGTTCGCCATCGCTCGTGAGACAATACGTTTCAAAATGTGCGCCTTTTAACTGCGCGGCCAAGGCAACACCAACGGCCACGGATACTCCCTGGCCAAGTGGCCCACCTGTGTTTTCCACTCCAGGCAAAGAACCGCGATGCGGATGACCCTGCAGGCGCGTGTTAAGCTGACGCAATGTTTGCAATTCTTTTTTAGGAAAATAACCGGCTGACGCAAGTGTCACATATTGCACCGGGCAAATGTGGCCATTTGATAAAATAATCCGATCGCGCTCTTCCAAGAGCGGTTTTTTGGGATTGTGTTTTAAAACATGAAAATACAACGCCGTAAAAATATCAGTCATTCCCAATGGACCGGCACTGTGGCCAGAACCCGCGTGCGTCAACATCTTAATAATATCTTGGCGAATTTCATTTGCTTTTTCTTCCAGTTGTTTTAGTTTTTTGTCATGAATAGACATACTGTAAAATACTGCGTCAATAAGCGCTGCCGTCATTACCACCAAAAGTAAAAAAGAAAGATGCCAAAGCAGGCATAAGGCTTACCAAAACTGCAAGCACCAAAATTACCATGGTCACATATAGCGCCCACCGTTTATTTGCATCTACAAATGGCCTTACTGCATATACCAAAAACCCAATGCTCGCCCAAAACAGCACCCCGCCCAAAAAAGATAATCCTACTATAGCGAAATAACTTAAACCGCGTGCTGCATAATCTATATAATTGTTTACCAAAAGAGATAAAAAGATAGGAAGTGCGAGCAGAACAAATTTTGCAAGCAGTGCAATCGGCAGCACAACAACAGCCCACTGTAATAATTTTTTGTTTTGAGCATCGTCAGACATACTATAAAAATTAGTGCGCACGTTTGTAAACCTTCAAAGCGGCCCTAACAATATCCGCGGTTGTCATGTGATATTTTTTTAACAACTCTTCTGGCGCGCCTGACTCACCAAACGTATTCTGCATACCCACAAACTCTTGGGGCACGGGATAGTGTTTTGCAAGCGCCTCTGCAATAGCTCCACCAACACCGGCCATGACCTGGTGCTCTTCAATAGACACGACGCACTTTGTTTTTCGGACTGACCGCACGAGTGTTGCCGTGTCCAACGGTTTCACGGTGTGCAGGTTGATAACCTCTGCTTTTATTTTTCGTTTTAATAATTCTTTGGCCGCAAGCAACGTGTGATGCACCAAAGGCCCACTTGTAATTAACGACACATCAGTACCTTTTACAAATACTTCTGCGCGTCCAACTTTAAAAGGTGATTTTAAGGTGGTCACCACCGGAGTTTTTTCACGTGCAAAACGAATATATACCGGCCCGGTGAGGCCCGCTGCCGCGATGGTTGCTTTTTCCGCTTCAATAGCATCACAAGGCACCAGAACCGTCATATTAGGCAGCACACGCATAATGGCAATATCTTCAAGGGCTTGATGTGTGGCGCCATCAGGCCCCACAGAAACGCCCGTGTGCCCGCCGGCAGTAATGACATGCACATTGTTATAACAAATTGAAACACGAATTTGATCCCATGCGCGGCCCGGAGAAAAAACAGCATAGGAAGAGGTGAAAGGAATAAACCCCTCTTGCGCAAGACCAGCCGCAACTCCTGACATATTTTGCTCTTGAATACCCATTTCAATAAAACGGGTAGGATATTTTTTTTGAAACCATTGCGACCGCGTTGACTCTGAAAGATCGCAACACAAAACAACAACCTTGTCATTGGTCTCGCCCAGCTTCAATAACCCCTTGCCATACCCATCACGAATAGGAAGCATCTCGTGGTCTTTAAAAATGTTTGACGCGAGTTTTGCTTGAGGGTTTAACATAATCCTTCTAATGCGCCAACTTTCCCGAGTCGCCGTACATGGTGATCTTCACCAGAAAATTCTGTTTGCAACCATTTTTTTGTTATTGCCATAGCATATTCATCAGACAACACGCGACCTGCCAAACACAATATATTAGTATCATCATCTTGCCGCATGCTTTCTGCGGCATAGGTGTTATATCCAATGCCCGCGCGTATACCTTTCATTTTGTTTGCGGCGATACACACACCCACGCCATTGCCGCAAATGAGTATGCCTTTGTGCTCGTCTGGCGCTTCCGCAACTTTTTGCGCCAATGGCACGGCATAGTCCGGATAATCATCAGTTTCAACAAATTCCTCTGGACCCAAATCTTTCACTTTCATATTCAGCTCATTTTCAAGAAAACGCACAAGGCGT
>DNQG01000019.1 GCA_003501255.1 Candidatus Magasanikiibacteriota bacterium | reverse complement strand
CCGATTTCACGCAAATACATTTGAATGGAATCAGATGTCAGTTCCGGAACATCCCAACGGCTTACTTGCTTTTCAAACTTGGCGCGCTGTTCACCTTGAAGCAGATTCAAAATACCATCAGTTTCTTTTTTGCGTCCCAGCAACCCTTCTTTAGTGGTTACCACAAACACGCCATTCAATTCTATCAAATTCAAGAAACCTTCATAGAGCTCAATATACTCCTCAAGATGAGCAAACTTTGCGAGCACTTCTTCTTCAGTCAAAAATCCGCGCGTGCGCCCTTTATTCATGAGCGCGTATAATTCTTCAGCACTCGGCTCGCGCACCGCTTCTGCAGGCATCTTGTGAATACTTTTAGCGCGTGGTGCCTGTTTTGCGCGCGGAGTAACAGATCTTTTTTTGAAAGCAACCCGCGCACTTTTTTTTGAAACACTGTGACGTCTTAACTTTGCACTAACGGCCTTGACGGCTTTCATGCGTACTTTTTTTGCTTTAACACGTGATGGCATACTACTCGTGGGCTATGTGCTGTAATTGTTCGAGCAATTTTAAAACTTGCTCGCGGTTTCCTCCCCGCTGTGCTTCTTTTATCAAAAGAGTGAGCTCGCTTCTTTTTGTTTTAGCGAACTCTTTTTTAAGTGATGAAACAAGTGTCTGCCACTCACGTTTGATTTCTTCCTCCGGTTTGTCACTATAATAGGTTTCCGCGCGTAACGCCCACTGGGCAGCTCCCACATATAAGTGGGGATTTGTTTGTGCAAGAAAACCCAAAAAAGGACCGGATGTTGTAGCAGTGTTTTTAGTATAATACAAAACAAGTTCATTGTAAACGGAACGCACAGCGTCAGAAACAAAAAGTTCGTCCCCCAAGCCGTGCTCTTGAGCAGGCGGCATGCCAAATGCTATAAAAATACCCATAATTTCCTCGCCTAAAAGCTCCTGGCGGGAACGTTTTTCCATCACGGCCATAGGTTGTTTTTGCCCGCCAACAGGCGAGCGATACGTTGGGGCCGCGCGTTTTAAAAGCATATCCAAATCCGCCCGCAACGCCTGTATCCCAACACCAAGCCGCGTGGCAAGCGCCTCCATCCAATGATCACGCAACACGCCAGACGGCACTTTGGCGATTTGTTCAAGCAATTCATCAGCAGCGCGTTTTTTATTTTCAGGAAGTTTTAGATTAAGATCATGCAGCACAACGTCAAAATAAAATTGCATGATGTCGCACGCATCGTCAACTGCTTTAAACCACACCACCGCGTCTTTCTTAATACATTCATCCGGATCTTTCCCACAACCGTCCGGTATGCGGATGGCGCGCACAGAAAGCCCGGATCGCAGCGCTACATCCATACCGCGTTTAGCTGCTGCAACACCGGCCGTGTCTGCATCAAACGCCACACGAATGTTATTGGTATAACGTTTAATAAACCGCACCTGCATTTCTGTTAATGCCGTGCCCGATGCTGCAACAACATTGTGCATACCTACCGAGTAACAACTGATGACATCCATTTGACCTTCAACAATAACCATGCAGTCCTTTTCGCGAGCCATAGTGCGCGCCGTGTCAATGCCGTACAATACGCTACTTTTATCAAACAACGGCGTTTGGGGAGTATTGACATATTTTCCGCCGCTTTCAGGTGTTTCAACCAAAATACGACCCGTAAAACCAATGACTTGCCCCTGCACATTACGAATGGGAAACATAATGCGACCGCGGAAACGATCATAAAATCCGCGACCCGTTTCTGCACGCGCACCGTCTTTTTTAATAATAAGACCTGAAGTAACGCAATCATCAATGCCAAAACCCTTTTTCAAAAGCGCACCGGTGAGTGCATCCCAACGGTCAGGCGCAAAACCAACTTTAAATGTTTCAAGCTGCGCTGTGGTCAAACCACGCTGCGCAACATACGCGCGTGCCGCCTCTGCAACCGGATGACGCATAAGCACTGCATAAAACCATTCTGCCGCATAACGATTAATTTCAAGCAAACGGTTCTTGATGCTCTGCCCAACCTCCGCATGATGCTGTGTAAGCGCAACGCCAGTTTTATCCGCAAGCAATTTTAACGCTTCCGCAAAATCCAAACCCTCAATTTCCTGCACAAACGTAAACAAATCGCCGCCCTTGGCACACCCAAAACAATGAAAAATCTGTTTATCACGGGACACCATAAAGGACGGCGTCTTTTCCGAATGAAACGGACAGCGCGCCTTCCAATCCTTCCCCGCCTTTTTTAAAGGCAGATATTCAGCAATAAGATCAACAATATCAAGCCGATTTTTAATTTCATCAACTTCGTTAGACATATTCACCTATACTATGTCATAATAAAACCTACATGGCAAACCCCCATTTTATTCTAGCCGCAGTAGTAACCATAGACGGCAAAATAGCCCGTTACCCGGGTCATTTCTCAAACTGGACGAGTGCTGAAGACAAAAATCATTTGCACGCGCTTGAAGACACGTGTGATGTTATTATTCTTGGGCGCACCACGTATGAATTGGCAGCCGAACCGCTTGCGCATCGCACATGTCTGGTGTTTACGCGAAGCATAAACGGCATACACAAAAAACATGAACGTTGTATTTTTATAAATCCTGAAACCGTTTCACTTGCACAGGTCATGATAGAATACGGGTGGCGCACCGCGTGCGTGCTCGGTGGAACAGAAGTGTACAGTTACTTTTTAAAAAACAATCTGATAGATGAATTATATCTCACCATTGAACCAATTATTTTTGGAGAAGGACTTTCTTTATTTGAAACAACCACGCCGGACACGGTGTTCACCTGTGCATCAGTAAAACAACTTAACACAAAAGGAACACTACTGTTGCATTATACACGTGCATCACTCAAATAATTTACTGAGCCAACCTCGCGGTCTATCCTCTTCAATTTCCTCTGGCACGGGCAACCGAGCTAATTTTGGCAGCGCACCTTCTGTCATGCTTTTCAAACGCATGAGTTCTTGTTCAACAAGCGGGCCGTCATATTCGCCACTATGTGCGTGAAACCCCTCATACGAGGCCTTTTTTTGATCCAAATGCAAATCAAAAGTGATGTGATTACTTATCTTGTGAATATATACGTGAAAACGCGGATAATGATCCGTACTCAAACGACGTGACCAACTCTCTGTACCCCGGACAGGATCAGTATGAAAATGATAGCCGGCACTATGCATGAATTGAATTTCATTGGTTGTGATAACCGAAAGCGGCAATTTGAGTTTCATGGCGGACGATACTAATGACGATACTAATAATGTCTCTGTTTGAGGCCCCTCTTAATAAGCATATCCAATAATTCAGAAAAGTCAATACCTGCGGCTTTGGCGGCTTCCGGTAAGAGTGATGTGGGCGTCATGCCCGGGATGGTGTTTGTTTCAAGCACATAGAGCACCCCATCATCACCAACAATAACATCAGTGCGTGACATGCCGGAACACCCAAGCGCACGATGAGCCGTAACCGCAGCTTCCTGAATGGCTTTATTCAATGGTTCATCAAAATCAGCCGGGCAAACGTGCGTTGAACCGCCCGTGGCATATTTTGATTTATAATCATAAAACGCACCAGCATTGGCCATGATGCGCGTGGGAGGCAATGCCACTAATTCACCACTTTCTTTTTCAACAATGCTGCACGTTGCTTCAGGACCGTTTATATATTGTTGGATGATAATAGTGCGCGTACACTGTGCCGCATGTTCAATGGCAGCGGTTAAATCTTCACTCGCTCCCACAATGCTCACACCTACGCTTGAACCTTGATCCGCCGGTTTGACCACCCAGGGACGCAACACACGGCGCTCTATGGCTTCAAGCACCAAAGCACGCTGCTCTTCCCAAAGATTTTTTGTGAAATGAAAAGAAAACGGAACATGCAAACCATGCGCGCGGTACATATCAGCGCTACGCACTTTGTCCATGGCCAACGCTGATGCAAGCGGACCTGATCCGGTATATGGCAAACCCACCAGTTCAAGAAGCGCCTGAATACGTCCGTCTTCACCGGCGCCGCCATGCAAAGCAATAAAAATAATATCGGTTTTTTCTTCTTTCGCTTTTTCAAGCGCACGACCGTGATCAACCTCCACAATGGCCTGCTTACCATGTTTTTCTCTCAGCGATGCGCCACCGGACAACACAACAGGATCATGCGGCAAGAGCCATTTACCTTCACGAGTAATGGTTATGGAGCGCACGTTGTAGTGTTCCGGATTGAGCCCGACCGTTACCTGACGCGCAGTATTCAAAGAAATATCGTGCTCCGATGATTGCCCTCCCTGCAAAACCATAACATTAATTTTGGGCATACGGAATTTCCTACCTTTTACTATAGCAGATATTACACGGAATAGCTAATTCAAACGGTTCCTTTTAAATACGCACGGCGGCGCGCTTCCGGAAATTTTTCAATCGCATAACGCAACATGGTACGCGGCATATGTTTATAATGTTTTTTGAGAAACGCTTCTTCCGTCGCGACCGAACGCTTGCCCACTTCTCGCAACATCCACCCGACTGCTTTGTGAATCAAATCATGCTCATCGTTTAAAAGCAACTCTGCGATAGCAAACGTATCATTAAAATCATCACGCCTGATAAAACGATACGTCGCTAAAATGGCAATACGTTTTTCCCACAAGTTTTTTGAACGCGCGAACCGATACAACAACGCACGCGGTTTATTTATAAGCCACTCACCCACAATGTTGGGGCACGTTACATCAACCAAATCCCAGTTGTTTATCGCGCGCCGATGTTTAATATAAAAATCAAACACCTGTTTTTTGCGCCGCACATCTCCTTTCTCAAACCGGAACACCAAGATAAGCAGACCAATCATGCGCTCTTCGTGATAGTTTGAATTAAGCAGTCGTTTAATTTCCTCAAATGGCGCCTCTTTATACTTTTGAGCAAGCGAGCGCTGCTGCCCCATGGTCAAACCCCAAAAAGCGTCGCCCTCTCCATACTCACCTTTGCCGGTCTTGAAAAACCACGCATTTACTTTTGCGCGCTCTTTACGTGCGTGGGCAAGAATATCTTTTTTAAGACATGCGTAAAACATGATTAGAGCGCAATTTCCACAAGCTCAACTTCAAAGTTTAACGCTTTGCCGGCCAAATCGCTATTAGCATCAAACGACACAGCACCGTCACTTATTTTCACAATGGTCGCAACCATGGCAGGATTGCCATTACGGGACGGCACCATAGTTTTACCACCCACGATAAATTGATCAACGGCTTCTTGTGGAATTTCTGAACGCGGCACATCAAACACTTTGGTTTTATCATACTCGCCATACGCTTTTTCAGGCGGAATGTGCACGGTACGCTTTTCCCCGGGTTTGAGACCGGTAACGGCCTCGTCAAAACCGGTGATCACTTGCCCTGAACCAACCACAAACTCAAGTGGGTCACGCCCGCGCGATGAATCAAATTCTGTACCGTCATCCAAGGTACCCTTATAATGCACGCGCACTCTGCTTCCTGCTTGTGCTGTCTCATTGTTTTCTGGTGTCACACGTGTTGGCTCTTCTACCGGCGCCGCTGTCTGCTTTGACGCAGAAGAGGCACACCCTCCACCGGTTAACAAAAGGAGAGCGCCCAGCGCGAACATGGACACAAATGTTTTGTACTGCATGTTTTTATGATTATATTAATCAGACCATTTGACGTAGAACTCATAGCGAATTTCACAAAAACCCCACTTCGCTAGAAGTTGGTACATACATAGCATACCACAAAACCTGCGCGTTGACAAAACAGCTGGAAAAACCTATGATTCATCATATTCTATGTACAAAATGATCACGATTGCAAATGCACGCGCCGGTAGCGCTCGCCACCGCCACCCCTGGATTTTCCGCGGCGCGCTGACCAATACCCCAAGCACACTTGAACACGGAGAGCTGATCCACGTTGAAGATGAAAATGGCGTCGTACTGGGCACGGGGACATATTCTACCACGTCATCCATTGCAGCGCGTTTGTTTGATTCTGAAAAAACAACTATTGATGCTGCGTGGTTGGTAAAACGCTTGCAAACGGCACACGCACGCAAAGTGCTGTGCGGTTACGGACTGGACACTGACACGACCGGCTATCGCGTGGTGTTTGGAGAAGCAGACGGCATACCCGGGCTTGTGGTTGACCGCTATGGCGACGTATTTGTCATCCAAATCTCAACCGCCGGTATGGACAAACTCCGGCCGCTTGTTGTGGACGCGCTCAAACAGTGTTTTAGCCCGCAGGCAATTGTGGAGCGCAGTGACATTGCGGTGCGCGCAGAAGAACGTCTTGAACAAACCGTCGCTGTGCTTCAGGGTGTTATAAATGATGCAGTGCCATTCACCGAACATGGTTACGCTTTTTTCGCCGATGTACTCCACGGTCAAAAAACCGGCTTTTATCTTGACCAAAAAAACACGCGCCGTGCCGTTGCACGCCATGCAAACGATAAAAATGCACTCTTTTTGTTTTCCTACAGTGGCAGTGCTGCGATATACGCACTTAAAAATGGCGCACAAACCTCAACATGTATTGACAGTTCAACCGATGCACTCGCGTTAGCACAGAAACACGCAAAAAAACATCGCGTGTCCAAAAAATTAACAACACAAGAAGCTGATATTTTTGATGTGCTTAAAGCTGATGACACACCGCGTTTTGATATGGTTGTATTAGACCCACCTGCGCTCATCAAAAACCAGCATGACATGGAGCAGGGCAAAAAAGCATATCACTTTTTGAACCGCGGAGCGCTCCGCCTCATCAAAAACAACGGCATTTTTATTACCTCAAGCTGTTCACACTTTCTTTCACACGATGACTTTGTATTCTTGTTACGCCGCGCTTCAGTACAGAGCGGGGTTGTACTGCACACACTGGAAGAACTGCAACAAAGCGCTGATCATCCAACGTCCCTGTATTTTCCTGAATCGCGCTATCTCAAAACGTTTGTGTTTTTGGTTGAACGCCACGATTAATTTTACGCGGGCTGACGTGCAACTACGTCAAATGTAACCGTGAACATATCATCAATTATTTTATCGCCCAAGTCAGAAAAAAAGCTGCCGGAACCAAAACGAACATCCCATTTTGAACGGTCAAGCGAAACCAAAGCATGTGTTTTTAATGCACCGTCCTGCTCATAAATTTCCGCCGGGAATGAAATGGAATTCGTAATTCCTTTCATGGTAAAGTCGCCGGTTACTTGAAATCTAAATGGTACATAATCACCTTCTTTAGTGACTACTGGCTCAACCGTAGTAATTGTGAAAACACTTTCCGGAAATTTTTCAACATCAAAAAACGCATCTGACTTCAAGTGACCTGTGAGCAAGGTTTCACCATCGCCATTGCTGCTTTTTTCAGCTTTAATGGAAGCCATGTCAACAGTGAAAGTGCCACTCTTGACGCGACTATCTTCCAAAATCAATCCACCGGATTTCAAACCAATAATACCGGTGTCAACATAATTTAGAAGCAAGGGTTTCCTGCCTTCCCACTTCATGACGCTCGCTGTGGTGTCAACCGCGTAGGTACCGGAACCAGTTATGCTATTTTTTTTAACGGTTGGCGCGGGCTCTGCTGCAGGGGTTATTGTTCCGCCCGCTAATGCTGCCGATGAATCAACTTTTTCCTGTACGAACGATTGTCGCTGACGCGTGCTCTTATACCACCACACACCGCCCAAAATAATGATGAGCACAACCACAATAAAAACTGTATTTTTCATAGTTCTTTTAAAAATGAATGAAATGAATTCTGTTTTTAGTATACCACAAAAAAACCATTGGCAAAAGACTTATCCTCTATCAGTTTGACGAACACGAGGCCCTCTGGTATACTTGCACGCTATATGGACTTTGCCAATATATGATTACATTTTTTTTCGCTTTACTCGCATATGAATCACGGCAACGTTATTGTCCGTTTTGACGGCGTATCATTTGGTTACGATAAACACAAACCGCTCTTGAATGATGCTAGTTTTTCTGTACGCGAAAACGCAAAAATTACCATCATGGGGCAAAATGGCGCAGGCAAAAGCACTATTTTTAAAATGATCACCGGCGATCTCAAGCCGGACAGCGGTACCATATATTTAGGCAACAGCGCCACCATTGCTATTGCAACACAAGTCATGAAGCGCGAAAATCTGGAAAAAACCGTGGAAGAATTTTTTGCCAGCGCATTTGATAAAAAAACATACGATCTACCCAAGCGCATCAGCGATGTTTTAGAGGTTGTGCACTTGCACGGCCCGCTTGATAAAAAGATACAAAAATTTTCCGGTGGGCAACAGGCGCGCTTGCTTCTTGCGTACGCGCTTATCCAAAAACCGGATATTTTACTTTTGGACGAACCGACCAACAACTTGGACACGCAAGGCATTGAACACCTCACGGAATTTTTGATTGAATATCCAAAAACATGTCTCGTTATTTCTCACGACGCGTCATTTTTGAATGCCTTTACGCATGGCGTTTTGTATTTGGATTCTTTTACGCAAAAAGTTGAGCAATACACCGGTGACTATTATACCGTTCTTGCGGAAATTGAAGCGCAAATTGAACGTGAACGCGCAAAAAATGCACAGCTCAAAAGAAGCATCCAGGATCGTAAAGATAAGGTAAACTTCTTTGCGCACAAGGGTGGTAAAATGCGCAAACTTGCCAGCAAATTAAAAGAACAAGCAGAAGAAGATGAAGAGTCCATGGTTGGCGAGCGTCAGGAAGACAAAACCATACAACCATTTGTCATACCGGCCCAAACCGATTTTGTGGGTCCGGCTGTAGTCATCAAGTCCATAGGTGTTATGGTAAAACACGAACCGGTGTGCAAAACATTGATCTCCCCTGTTGAAGTGTATAAAAAACAACGGTTGCTCATTAAAGGCCCCAACGGCATTGGCAAAAGCACATTTTTGGAAGCGCTCGCTATGGGCACAGAAAGTGGCGCAATTATTACCCGCGACGTGCGCGTGGGGTATTATCGGCAAGATTTTTCCGGGCTTGATTTTGAAAAAACCGCGTATCAGGCGCTTGAAGAAGTCAGTTTAAAAAAATCAAATCAGGAAATTTACGCAACAGCCGCACATTTTTTGTTGACTGCGGAATTGTTGCGCAACAAAGTGGGATCGCTGTCGGAAGGACAAAAAGGATTGTTGTGCTATGCACGGTTTGTGTTACAAAAACCAGGACTCTTGATTATGGATGAGCCGACCAATCACATTAACTTTCGTCATTTACCCATTATCGCGGACGCATTGGACAAATTTGAGGGAGTCCTCATTTTGGTGAGCCACGCGCCAGAGTTTGTAGACAGTGTCAGCGCAGACCAGACGCTTGATTTGGGAGCGCTTTAAGCAAAACTTCCCGCCACATAGCCGGTTGTCCAACACAGCTGCAGTGAGTAACCACCTGAAGGTCTTTTGATATGCAACAGATCGCCAGTCACAAAAAGATTTTCACATATTTTGGAGCGCATGGTCTTTCCATCAATTTCTTTTATCACCAGCCCGCCGTCTGCCACCACTGCGCGGTCATAACCCATAAGGCCTTTAATGGTAACGGGAAGCGCTTTGAGCAGATTTACGATGATTTTACGCTCTTCTTTGGTGATGTCGTGTATCTTTTTTTCAGGATCAATTTTTTTCACCAGTGAAAGAAGCGCAACGCTGGAACCAACAGGAGCTATGAGTTTAAAAACATTTTTGAGTGTTTTATTCTTGTTGCTATCAAAAATAGTGGTTACGTATTTATCAAGCGCGCCCAAATCAAGTGCCGGATACAAATCAATTTCAGCAGTAACTGCGCCTTCTTGAAGCATGTCTGATACTTTGTCGGCCACGTTTAAAATAGTTGGCCCTGTGAGACCAAAATGCGCGCATAATATATTACCTTTACGCGATAATTTCTTTTTACCATTCACAAAAAAAGTAATTTTGACATCCGGCAGCGTGATGCCTGCGAGTGCTTTCACCCATTGATTACTTACCGCAAGTGGTACAATGGTTGGCGTAGGGGCTTCTACGGTGTGCCCCAGCTGCTTAAGCCATGCAAAGCCATCACCGGTTGAGCCGGTTTCCGGATGCGATTTACCGCCGGTTGAAAGAATATATGAGGTGGCGGAAAATTCGCCATGATTGGTAATTGCTTTTTCAATGCGTCCTTCTTTGGCAATAACAGAACGAACTTCTGTTTTAGCGCGCACATCTACCTTGCCTTTTTTTAAATATGTTTCAAGCGTATGAAAAACATCCAGCGCTTTTTGCGTTTCCGGAAATGCCCTGTTCCCCGCTTCAATAATAAGCGGGAGTCCGCGTGACGTAAAAAAAGAAAACGTGTCGCTCATGCCAAACTGCGCAAATGACGAATGAAGAAAACCTGCTGAAGCGCCGTAGTGGCTCAAAAAAAGATGCTCGTTTTCTTGAGCATTGGTAACGTTGCAACGCCCACCGCCGCTTATTTTTAATTTCTCGCCAAGGTATCGATTTTTTTCAAGCAAAAGAACGCGCTTGCCGCGCTCTGCGGCTCGCCCGGCTGCCATCATGCCGGATGCTCCCCCACCAATNNATTATATAATCCGCAAGATGCGGCGGCAACAATGCTACCTTGTAATTAAAACTCAAATTACCTTTTTTTGAACAGCTCCCCCATCGCGTTTTTTGATTGCGTATGGTTATTTTTTTGTAACTAAAATTATACGAGGCATTAAAATGTTGCAAACGTTCTTGCGCGAGCACTAACGCATGTTCGCGGTGAGCAATAAATTCTTTTCTATTACCGCGCGTGGTGTATAATCGTGGGCGCGTTTGAACCTGTTGAACTTTTTTTGCGATCCACTCTGTATGCTTTGAAACAAAGTGGTTAATGAGTATTTTGGGAATAAACGGTGGCGCCGTCACAGTTACGGTGCCATCACAATACACGGCCATGCGCACGCTGTGTGCACGCCGTGATCTGCGGAGGGTGAAGGGTGGGTGGATGTTGGCCATAGGAGCATTATAAGGGGTTGTGAGGTTCTTGTCGATTCCCACGGGCAAGCCCGTGGCACTTCG
>DNQG01000040.1 GCA_003501255.1 Candidatus Magasanikiibacteriota bacterium | reverse complement strand
ATCTCTATCGCGTGAAGGACGCGGTGAGCGGCGAAGAAGTTTTTTCAGGCATTCCGCCGCAAGCCCCGGTGAAAGTGTACGATCACGATTTTTGGTGGTCGGACGGCTGGGATCCTATGGAGTACGGGCGCGAATATGATTTCTCGCGCTCGTTTTTTGATCAGTTCTTGAAGCTTATGCAAAATGTGCCTTTCCCCAGCAGGAATATACAAAATCTAATAAATTCCGATTATTCCGATCAGGGGGGAGATCTCAAGAACTGCTATCTTTGCTTCAACAGCGGAAAAGTGGAGGATTCCGCTTACATATTAAACGCAAATCTCGTAAAGGACTCGTTTGATCTCAACGATGCGTCTTCGGTTGAAATTTCTTATGCTTCTTTGGGCATAGGAGAAAGTTATAAGGTGTTTTTCTCGTTCTACTGTGATCGATCAAATAATCTTTGGTTTTCTCAAAATTGCGTCGGGTGTTCTTTTTGTTTTGGCTGTATAAATTTGCGAAACAAACAATATCACATTTTCAACAAACCTGTCTCTAAAGAAGAATACCTTGCTTTCAGCAAAAACCTAAACTGGTGCGATCCAAAAGCTGTTGTGGACATTTTTAAAAAACGTGATGAACTAAAAAAACAGATCCCGCGCCGCGCGTTTCATGGATCACGTGCTGAAGATGTGTCCGGCGAACATCTCTATAATTGCAAAGATGTTCATGATGCATTTGATGTGAAGGACTCCGAAAATTGTAAACATCTCTACACGGCAAAAAACTTTAAAGATGCGTATGATATTTCATTCACCGTGTACGGCGAACTGCAATACAATTCTTTAACATGCGGTGGCAAAGGATCCGGTTATAGCATTATTGGCTCGCACAGCTGTTTTAATTGCAGTTTTACTTCTTACGCTGACCAATGTTTTAGCTCTAACAACATTTTTGGCTGTGTGGGACTTAAAAAAAAGGAATACTGTATTTTGAACAAACAGTACAGTAAAGCCGATTACCTGACCCTGGTTGAAAAATTAAAAAAACACATGCAAAAAACCGGCGAGTGGGGTTTGTTTTTCCCCCGCGAGCTTTCGCCGTTTGCGTACAATGAATCTATCATTAATGAGTACCACCCGCTGAAACGTGAAGAGGCCTTGGCACTTGGATACCGTTGGCGCGATTCAATTCCACGCACGCGCGGTAAAGAAACCATTGATGCCGGAGCTCTGCCGCACGATATAAGCAAGGTGCCTGATACCATAACGCATGAAATTTTGTCATGCGAGGAATGCGGCAATAACTACAAAGTTATTACCCAAGAAGTAAATTTTTTGAAGCGTCAAGAATTACCGTTGCCCCGCGCGTGTTTTGATTGCCGCCACAGCCGGCGCATGCGTTCACGCGACAAACGCATTTTGGAAAAACGCGCGTGCAGCGTATGCGACGTGGCCGTGAACACTACCTACCGTGAAACAGAACAACCGCTCATGTGTGAGAGCTGCTATTGGAAGCGGGTGTAATAGTAAAAACTATTGCTAATTTTGCTCAACAAAGCTAAAATAGTAACTTGCCACACGTGTATTTTTATGGTATACTATTATATATGAACAACCGGCTCAACAGGTTATTTTGGTTTACCGACCCAAAACAACTTGATATTACAAAAGATAAAACGCTTATTATCCACCATACTTTGGCTTTTGGTTCTGTTGAAGATATCAGATACCTTTTTCGTCTGTACTCAAAACAAACTATCAAACGGATTTTCAAACAAGGCAAAAAAGGGCTGTACCCGCCACCGGCGTTTGCTTTTGCGCGGCAGCTTTTTAACTTACCAATGCTGAATCCTCATAATTATATTAAACATGTCACAGCTTAATCTTCATCTTGAACTATTGGATAAAGCGCGCGCTCAAACCTTTGGTTTATTGGGACGTTTTAAACGATACGGTTATCTTGCGGGCGGTACAGCGCTTGCGCTCCAAATAGCACACCGACATTCGTATGATTTTGATATTTTTTGTAATGCAAAAATATCCAATGCGCTTACGGCCCGTTGCAGATCTCTTTTTGCCATAAAAGAAACACTGGTTAATAATGACGATGAATTTTCCTTTTTAACCCGCGACAACATTAAAGTAAGTTTTATTTTTTATCCTTTTTCTTTTCACGGAAAATTATTGGAAAATAAAAATACCATCCCCCTACTTGCAACGCGCGATATTGCCATAAGCAAAGCATACACCATAGGCCGACGCGGTAGTTACCGTGATTATGTTGATCTTTATTTTTGCATGAACGCATGCAATCTTTCTCTAAAAATAATTATTGCCGGAGCAAAAAAGGTGTACGGGGAATTGTTCAACCAAAAACTTTTTCTTGGCCAACTCCTATACACTGATGACATACCGAAAGATGAAAAAAAAAGCATAAACTTTCTTAACACGCCGATTTCTTTTAAAGAAGTGGCCTCTTTTTTTATTGCTGAAGTGAGGACATGGCAAAAAGAAAACCTGTAATTTAATTGTGGATATAAGACACTACGCAGTTTCTTTCAGGTGGCACTCCGCACAAAAAACTTTTTCCGGCCGTTCCGGGGCGTACGTGGTTTCAAATTTGTTAGAGCATTGTTGATTGTCTGCATGATGGCCGTGGCCATAGAGGGAGCAAGCGCATTGGCGATGCCACAACTTCCGTGGATTACGCATGCGCATACGTGCCATGTGCCTGCAATCAAAACACTCACGTGGGAGCGCAACACCGTGACGCTTATAAAACAAAAATTCTTGTTTAATAATTTTGTAATTTTTCCTACACGCGCGGCACTCAAACATTTCATTGCATACGCTTTCATCTGTCTGCGCTGTATCATCCGGCATATCACTCCACTGTTTTGTTTCTTTACCACGCACACCGCGCGCTTCATCACTCCACTTCCAGCCGCGCGTGTTTGCTTCTTCACGCGTCAGAGGCCACTCATCGTTCGCAATAGTTTCATTATATCCAAATGGTGACAGCGCTGCTAGAAAAAATTCACCATACTCATTGCGCGCTTCCATGTCTTCAATAATTCTGCCACGTAACTTCTCGTATTCCTCACGCGTATATTGCTTATTCAAAATGCAATACTTTGCTTTTTTCGCGGAAGCGCACCCAAAACAATCTTCGCTATTCATGACATAACTGCAATACTGCATGCGCGAGCTGGCCCATGAATACTGGCAAAACGCTTGGTCCATGGCCGCTCCAATATTACTCAAAACATCACAAAATAATTCTCCTTGAATTGCATAATTGGTGTCATAACAATCAAAAATGGCCACCGGACTTACCACAATATACTTACAATCCTCGGCGTTACGCACATCAAAACACTGCACGCAATTTTTGCAATTTAACAAGTGGTCGCCCGTGCTTTGCTCGCATTTTATTTGGTCGCTAAATCTGTGCACCGCGTCATTCTTCAACATGATTGCAAAATCTTTTTTTAATGTTTCAGCTGTTTTGAAACTGCTTATATGATAAGCGGACAACTCTTTTTCATATTCCTCTTTAGTTAACTGCTGGTTGTTGTATACATAACGCTTGTTACGCAAGTTACAACTCATGAAACAGTTGTCGCAGTTGTGACAATCGTACAGGAATGCACTGTCTCTGCATCCTTCTGACTTAAAACAATAACGGCTGTTATACATTTTGTCACAATCAACAAGTTCATAACCAATCTCAGATTGGCGTGCAAAGGTGCTATCCATCACATCACGCGATTCAACAATTTGAAAACCATAATAGCAATCCTCATTAAAGCCGGCTGAAATAAGCAGATAACAATTTTTGTTTGATGCCGAGTGCGCGGTAAACGCCGCATTCTCACTTTTAGTATTAATAAGCGCGAGCTGCGGCACGCTTAAAAATAATTCATGGAACTGTTCAAAAAAAGATTTGCTTGGATCATACACGCGGCCATAGGTTTTTGAATCCCATGCATCACTCCACCAACAGTCCTGACAATATACTTTCCCCGGATAGCTTACAGAATAAAAACTCACCACTGTTTTCTTACACAAGTCACATGGCCGTGAGTACAACGCGCGCTCATTGCGAAACGCAAACCTGCGTTGCCTTCTGCAATCCGGACACAGCGTTGGCTCAGGAACATTCATTTTTTTATAAAACACTTGGTCTTGCGCGTCTATGTTAAATTGTTTTTTACATTGTTTGCAGGTTTGCATACATGTTTTTGTTATGCAAACCATAACCACGAGAGACGCTCGAGCCTGCGTTTGAAATATAATAGGCAAAGGAGAACGGCTCTCTTTTTGTTGAATTTGAATGCGCTGCGTCGCTCTCGCCTCGAACTCGTCGCTTGCGCTCCTCAAACAGCGAGGCGAGCCCGCCTTTGGCGGAACGCTTTGCAGCGCTGTTCAAATTCCAAACAAAAGCTCGATGTTCTCCTTTGCCTATTATATTTCCCAGCACGCGAGCCGCGTCTTGAATGGTTATGGTTTGCATATTCATACATAACGTTACCTAAATTGCGGCATAATGTCAATTTAAACAGACAAACTATGCTTTATTCGTGATTAAAAAAATACATATTTGACTTAATTTAGCAAAAAATATATACTTATCTTGTTGTCAAAAAATCTCGACAGTTACATATATGGACTTACCATATAATCTGCGCTCGCTCAAAAGATGAGCGCTTGCGCTCATCTTTATTCGCTCACTTGATTATGGACATAGAGCGCGTGCTTAACGAACTTGGTCTGCAAGATAAAAAAGCCAAAGTGTATATGGCCTGTCTTGAGCTTGGCACGGCGCATGCCTCTGATATTGCCTTACGGGCCGGAGTGCAAAGAACAACGGTCTATGAAATCCTGGACTTTCTAAAACAAAAAGGACTCATCAACTCAACACCAAAAGGGCATGGCACGGTCTTTAGCGCTGAACCGCCAGAGCATCTCCAAAAACTCCTGCACGATCAAGAACGCATGCTACATAAAGCAATGCCTGAATTACAGTCATTTTTTAATGCCGGCAAACCACGTCCAAAAGTGCGATTTTATGAAGGAATTGAGGGTGTTCGGACCGTTTTTATGGATACGCTCGCGGCCCACGAGAACCGGCTACGCGCTATTTTGTCTATTGCTGACTTGCATGAGTTCATCGGCGCGCAATGGTTTGATGAGTATACCAATGAGCGTATTGCTTCTGGCAAAAAACTCTTTGTGATACGATCCGAGAGCCGCGAGGTTGGTGGCATATACCCGTCCAGCACTCATGATAACCGCGAGCTCCGATTTGCTCCACGTGGAATGGAGTTTGCCTTGACTCAATATCTCTATGATAACAAGGTAGCCATTATTTCAACCAAAAAAGAGGGCTATGGCATGATTATTGAATCAAGCGATTATTATCTCACTCAAAGCAATCTTTTTGATATACTCTGGGATATAAGCCGAATCACAAAACGTCTTGATTAACACTAAAACAATAAAAAAACAACATAAAACGACTCTCTATTTGTTTTTTCGGCAGCATTCGCGCGCTTCCAGCGGCGCGCTCTTTCGTCCTCGGCGCCACGCCCCCTTCGGGGGACCAAGCCGTGGCGCCTGCGGACTGCCTCAAAAATAAACCCCTCCCTGCGCCAAGAGCGCAGGGTATTAGGTAATGAGAGCACAGGAAGCATTCCCACCACCGTGGCAAGACCACGGGGTATTTTATCGTCGCTTGCTCGGAAGAGCAAACAAGTTTGCTCTTC